>JAEWML010000185.1 GCA_023393155.1 Bacillota bacterium | reverse complement strand
GCCTTATGCCAGCCGGGGGACCGATGACGGAGGCCATGTACTATATTTTGCTGGTGCTGACCGTGCCCAGCCACGGCTATCAGATCATGGCCTCGGTGCCGAGGGCTTCTCAGGGCCGGGTGCGCATGGGACCGGGGACGCTGTACGGCGTTTTGACCCGGATGGAAGCGGAGCGGTATATCGAGATTGTGGACGACGACGGGCGGCGCAAAACCTATGCCATCACCGAGATGGGCCGGGCAGCCCTGCGGGCGGAGACGGAGCGGCTGCAAGCCATGCTGGAGGACCAGACGCGCTGGAGGGAGGACACGAAATGCCTGACCGAGTAGAAGCTCTGGAGAAAGACGAGAGCGAATACGTCCGCAGGTGGAAGCCTGACGACTTGTGCGATTTGGACCGCAATGAAAGCTGGTTTTCCGATATGGCGGAGCAGGGGCTGTTTGTGGACCATTTCACCCGCTGGTCTGTCTGGTTCAAGCGGGGAACGCCCCAAAAGACCCGCTACCGCATGGACGTTCTGAGCCGGGCGCTGACGGAGGATGAGCTGGCGCTGTACGATTCCTGCGGGTGGCATTTCGCGGCGCTCCATACCGAGGAGGGCTTTCGGAAGGACATTTGCTATTATGTTTTCCGGACCGACGAAAACGCGGGCGTGCCGGAGCTGCACACCGACCCCGTGGAGCAGGCAAAATCCCTGAAACGGCTGCATGGAAGGCTGCGAAGAGACGTTTTTTTGATGCTGGTCTTTATGGCGGTGGTATTTTGGGATTTGCTTATGCCGGGGAGGCCCGATCTAAGGTTTGAGCTGTTGGTAACCGGAGAGGAGCCCGTTAGAATTTACTGGGTATTTTTTGTCCTGCTGGAGACGGTGAACAGTGTGCGGGGCTGGCTGAATATCCGGCGGCTGCGCAAACGCCTGGCAGAGGGAGAGCCGCTGGATCATCACGCGGACTACCGTAAGGCCCATAGGCGGTACGCGGTGATTTCCGGGTTAAAACTACTGTTGGCGGGTTGGCTGTTTGCTGTGCTGGCCACGCAGGTAATTCAGTTGATCGCCTCAACCCGCATCCGTCCATTGCCGGAGACGGCGGACTTTCCAGCGGTGCGGCTGGAGGAGCTTTACGATGGAATGCTTGCGGAGAACGGAATTTCCGGAGAGCTTCATCACCAGTGGACGACGGCGGGCGCGGAAATTGACGAGTTGAGGGAGCGTGCCAATGAGGCAGAGGCAAACTCAATTTTGGAACTGTGTACCGTGAGCGTTCGACTTCCCTTCGTCTGGACGGCGGAGCGGGCCTTTGCCGCACTGACGGAAATGGAGATGTATGACGGGTCGGACGGTTACTACCGGATGGGAGAGATTGCCCCGGTGGAGACAAATCTGGTAGACGAGGCGTGGGGGGCAGCCCCCGGCGAAGACAATTGGAATCAGTTTGTCCTGCTGGCGCGGGACGGGCGGCAAATTGTGATGATGTTTTATCTGGACCGCACCAACGGCGACTTTGACGACCCGGTGGAGGCGGAAGTCTTCCGGGACCGGTGCACGGAACGTCTGCTGCCCATGCTGGCCCAGAAGCTGGAGGGCTGAGAGCCGGCCAGCGCGGCATTTCGGCGGAAAGCAGGGGATAATGCGCGGCGGCCTGCGCGCTGCGGGGCCGCTGGGAAAAACGCGGAATCACAAGAGAGTAATTTTATTTTAATTTGGAGGAACTGCGCATGCGGATTATGGCCATTGACTACGGAGACGCCCACACGGGCATCGCCATCTCCGACCCCACCGGCTTTATGGCCGGGACCACCACCGTGATCAACGCCTACCGCCCCGAGCAGGTGGCGGAGGGCGTGAAAAAATTGGCGGAGGAATACGGTGTGGAGGAGCTGGTTTTGGGCTATCCCAAAAATATGGATGGGACGCTGGGGCCAAGGGCGGAAAAGGCGGAGGCCATGGCGGCGCTGCTGCGGGAGTCCGTGGGGCTGCCGGTGGTGCTCTGGGACGAGCGGCGGACCACCATCGACGCCCACCGGATTTTGCAGGGCAACGGGCAGAATGCAAAAAAGAGGAAGAAGACCGTGGACGCGGTGGCGGCGGCGCTGATTCTGGAGGGATATCTCACATTTAAGAAAAAACCATGAAAACAAAGAAAATCCTGCGAAAAAATTCACAAAACAGGTTGACTAAGGGCTTTATTTCTGCTAAAATCAACTTTACCTGTGAAAAAGGGTTTATTTGTCGTGCGCGTTTTCGCTTTCGCGCGGGACAAGGGCCGCTTTGGAGGGCAGGGAGGCAGTCGGCTTCCCCGGCTCAAGCCGGGCAAGAGGCCAATAATAAGGAGGTGCCGTTAAATGCGCGTGAAAGTGACCATGAGATGCAACGAGTGCAAGCAGAGAAACTACAACACCATGAAGAACAAGAAGAACACCCCGGACAAGATGGAAATGAACAAGTATTGCCCCTTCTGCAAGAAGCACACGCTCCATAGCGAGACGAAGTGATTGACCGAATGACGAGAAAGGGCGTGTAAACATGGCGGAAGAAGCCAAGAAGAAGGACAGAACCCGCTGGTTTCGGGAAATGAAAAGCGAAATGAAAAAAATCGTGTGGACCGACCGCAAGACCGTGGCGAAAGACACGGGAACCGTGCTGTTGTGCTCCCTGCTCATCGGCGCGTGCATCTGGATTGCCGACTATTTTCTCATTAACGGCATCCAGCTCATCATCACGTTTCTGAAGTAAGGGGCGGGAGATGACAGAGAGCGCGAAATGGTATGTAATCCATACCTATTCCGGCTATGAAAACGCGGTAAAGACCAGCATTGAGAAGTTTGTGACCGGACGCAACATGGAGGACATGGTTCTCAGAATCGAAATTCCTCTGGAAACGGTCACGGAGATCACCGAGGGCGGCGCCTCCAAAGAGGTGGAGCGCAAGGTGTTCCCCGGCTATGTGCTGATCAAGATGGTCATGACGGACGAAACCTGGCATTTGGTGCGGAATATCCGCGGCGTGACCGGGTTTGTCGGCGAGGCCAGCAACAAGCCCATTCCTCTGACAGAGGAAGAGGCCCTGTCCATGGGCATGGAGAAGCACGAAATCGAAGTGAAATACTCCGTGGGCAGCCATGTGAAAATCGTGGACGGCCCTCTGTCCACCTTTACCGGCGTGGTGGAGGAGATTGAGCCCGAGAAAAACCGCGTCAGCGTGATGGTTTCCATGTTCGGACGGGAAACTCCCGTGGAGCTGGAGCTGGATCAGCTGGAGGTCGTGGACTGACAAAGCGGACACGCGTCCGCTGCAAGTGGGAGGGACCGCTGTCCCGCCAAAGGAGGCCGGAAGGCCGCCACCACATTTTAAACAGGAGGTGCTACTAAAGTGGCACAGAAAATTACAGGATACGTAAAACTGCAGATTCCCGCGGGCAAAGCGACACCCGCTCCCCCCGTGGGCCCCGCGCTGGGCCAGCACGGCGTGAACATCGCCGCGTTTACCAAGGAGTTCAACGAGCGTACCAAGAACGACATGGGCATGATTATTCCCGTGGTCATCACGGTGTACGGCGACCGCTCCTTCTCCTTCATCACCAAGACCCCCCCCGCGGCGGTTCTCATCAAGAAGGAATGCAACATCGAGTCCGGCTCCGGCGTGCCCAACAAGACCAAGGTGGCCACCATTACCAAGGCGTCCATCCAGAAGATCGCAGAGCTGAAAATGCGCGATCTGAACGCCTCCAGCCTGGAGAGCGCCATGAGCATGATCGCCGGCACCGCCCGTTCCATGGGCGTCGTGGTGGGCGACTGAGCCGCCACCCGTCCCCGTTTGCGCGGCGCAAGGGCCGCATACAGTGGGAGGATGAATTCCGAAGAACCACTATGAGGAGGAAATAACATTGTTTAGAGGCAAGAAATATACCGACAGCGCAAAGCTGATCGATAAGGGAACCTTTTATGAGACGACGGAGGGCATGGGCCTGGTGTGCAAGTGCGCCGTCGCCAAGTTCGACGAGACGGTCGAGCTGCACGTGAAGCTGGGCGTGGACTCCCGGCACGCCGACCAGCAGGTCCGCGGCGCCATCGTCCTGCCCCACGGCACCGGAAAGACTGTCCGCGTGCTGGTTTTCGCGAAGGATGACAAGGCCGAGGCCGCCAGAGAGGCCGGCGCCGACTATGTGGGCGACATGGACCTGGTGGAGAAGATTCAGAAGGAAAACTGGTTTGACTTTGACGTGGTCGTTGCCAGCCCCGACATGATGGGTCTGGTGGGCCGTCTGGGTAAGGTGCTGGGCCCCAAGGGCCTGATGCCCTCTCCCAAGGCGGGCACCGTCACCCCCGACGTGGCCAAGGCCGTGAAGGAAGTCAAGGCCGGTAAGATTGAGTACCGTCTGGACAAAACCAACATCATCCACTGCCCCATCGGAAAGGCCTCCTTCGGCCCCGAGAAGCTGGTGGAGAACTACAACGCGCTCATGGGCGCCATTGTCAAGGCGAAGCCCGCCGCCGCCAAGGGCCAGTATATCCGTAGCTGCGTGGTGGCCTCCACCATGGGCCCCGGCGTGAAGATGAACGCCGCCAAGCTGGTCTGAGCAAAAAACTGATATCCGACCGGGAATTTGCCGCTTGACAAATTCCGACGGTTTGATATAATACAACGTGCGTTCCAAAGACAGCAGGTGGGAGGAAACTCCGGAAATCCTGCCGAGGACGGCTTTTTGATGAAGCTATTCCGTCCTTGTGTCTTTTGGGCACAGGGACGGTTTCCTTTTTAGAACGCACCCCCCGGAATTTCTCTGCCTGACGGCCCGCGCCGGAGAGCAGAGACGTTCCGCAAAAATCTCTGGAGGTGAAACAAGAATGCCTAACGCAAAAGTCCTGAGTGCAAAGCAAGCGATTGTGGCGGAGCTGACCGAAAAGGTTCAGAAGGCCACCGCAGGCGTCCTGGTGGACTACAAGGGTATCTCCGTTGAGGAGGACACCGTCCTCCGCCGGGAGTGCCGCGAAAACGGCGTGGATTACGCTGTGGTCAAGAACACCATGCTGCGCTTCGCGTTCAACAACGTCGGCTATGGTGAGCTGGACGGTCTGCTGAACGGAACCACTTCTCTGGCTCTGTCCGACGACGTGGTGGCTCCCGCCCGCATCATGAGCAACTGCGCCAAGAAGATGAACGGCAAGTTCGAGATCAAGGGCGGCTTTATGGACGGCAAGGTGGTGGATCTCGCCACCATCCAGTCTCTTGCCGCAATTCCCGCTCTGCCCATCCTGCAGGCGCAGGTTCTGGGCACCATGCTGGCCCCCATCACGGGTCTGGCTGTGGTCCTCAAGCAGATCGCGGAAAAGGGCGGCGAAGCCGCTCCTGCCGCCGAGGCTGCTGTCGAGGCCCCCGCTGCGGAGGAATCCGCTCCCGCCGCTGAATAAGCGGGTACTCAAATCTAAACCAAACTTTTATTTAGGAGGCTACTACTATGTCTGAGAAAGTTACCGCTATGATCGAAGAGATCAAGGGTCTGACCGTTCTGGAGCTGAGCGAGCTGGTGCACGCTCTGGAGGAAGAGTTCGGCGTTTCCGCCGCCGCTATGGCCGCTCCCGCCGCCGCTGCCGCTCCCGCCGCTGAGGAGAAGACCTCTTTCGACGTGGTTTTGACCGGCTTTGACGCCGCCGCCAAGATCAAGGTCATTAAGGCCGTCCGCGAGATCACCGATCAGGGTCTGGCCGAGGCTAAGGCGACCGTCGAGGGCGCTCCCGCCACTCTGAAGGAAGGCCTGTCCAAGGACGACGCCGAGGCCATGAAGGCCAAGCTGGAGGAAGCCGGCGCGAAGGTCGAGCTGAAGTAAGCTTTTTCCATATACAAATGAGAGCAGCCGTACAGATGATTCTGTACGGCTGCTTTTTTCAAGGTCCCGGCGAAATAACGGAGATTCTTTTAAAAGGTAATGCCGGGATAGGCGTCCTGCTGTGCACCGGGAGTGCTGACGCAGGCATACGCCTCATTATAAAAAGAAATTGTCTAGCCCAGCAGTTCCGCGTAGAATTTTGCCAGCTCATGAGGATTCTTGCAATCAATGGTAAACGAATACAGCTTGATTTTGAGACTGGAATCCATGGCGTTTGGCTTCCTGTGATGTGGTATTTGACAGATGGATATTTCGCGAAGGAAGCGGGAATGACTTACCAGCGCCTTTTATCCTGATTTAAGGCAATTCTTGGGTGAAAGGCCGTTTTCTCCGCCGACAACTTTCTGAGCGCCCGGAAGAACACAGGAGATGAAAAAATCTGTGCGCTCAGCGGCAGGCTTCGATCAGCTCCTTAAACAGGGGGAGGCTGCGCTGGATCGTGTCGTAAGACACGCAGGTGCACAGGCGGAAATACTCCGGGCAGCCAAAGTCGTCGCCAGGGACCACCAGAACATTTTTCTCCTTCGCCCGGTCGGAAAACGCCTTGGAGCTGCCGCCGGGGGCCTTGACGAACATATAAAACGCGCCGTTGGCCTTGGGGCAGTCATAGCCAAAGGAGGTAAGCGCATCGTACAGGGCGCGGCGATTTTTGTCGTAGGCGGCAAGGTCCGGCCGCTCCGCCGCACAGCGGGCCACAACGCGCTGCTGTAAGGAGGGAGGACAGACATGGCCCAAAACCCGGGCGGCTCCCGCCACCGCCGCGGATAGCAAATCGCTGTCCGCCGCGCTGTCGGGCACGCAGACGTAGCCAATACGCTCGCCGGGGAGGGACAGGGATTTGGAATAGGAGTAGCACACCACGGTATCGGGGTAGATATTGGGGATCCAGCTCACCTCCGCTCCGTCGTATACCAGCTCCCGGTAAGGCTCGTCGGCAATGATATAGATGGGATGGCCTACCTGACGGCTCTTCTCCGTCAGCAG
>JAEWML010000020.1 GCA_023393155.1 Bacillota bacterium | reverse complement strand
CACCAGCGCGTCGTATACCGACGCGTCTCCGTGGGGATGGTACCGGCCCAGCACGTCGCCAACGGCGGTGGCGCACTTGCGGAAGGCCTTTTCAAAGGTCAGGCCGTCCTCGTACATGGCGTACAGAATCCGGCGGTGGACAGGCTTCAATCCGTCCCGCACGTCCGGCAGGGCGCGGCCCACGATGACGCTCATGGCATATTCGATATAGGATTTCTGCATCTCCGTAACCAGAGGGGACTGCTCGATTTTCTGGTTGGGGAACCGAATCTCCTCGGGGTCGTACTGCGGTTTCTTACTCATGTTCGGTTCTCCTCCCTCAATAGTCCAAGTTGACCGCGTATTTCGCGTTCTTCTCGATAAATTCCTTCCGCGGCTCCACCTTTTCACCCATCAAAATGGAGAACGTCTCGTCGGCGGCCACCGCGTCGTCCAGCGTAATACGGCGCAGTGTCCGCTTTTCCGGGTCCATGGTGGTTTCCCACAGCTCGTGGGGGTTCATCTCGCCAAGGCCCTTATAACGGCTGATATCCACCTTCGCATTGGGATTGTCCTGCTTCAGCTCTGTGGAGATCACGCGGCTCTCCTCCTCCGTATAGGCCACCCGGGAAGTCTTGCCCCGGCTCAGCTTAAACAGGGGAGGAACGGCGGCGTACACATACCCCTGCTCCACCAGCGGCCGCATGAAGCGGAAGAAGAAGGTCAGAAGCAGCGTGCGGATATGGGAACCGTCCACGTCCGCATCCGCCATAATGACGATTTTGTGATAGCGCAGGCGGGAGACGTCAAATTCCTCTCCGATGCCCGCTCCCAGCGCCGTAATCACGGGCTGGAGCTTGTCGTTGCCATAAACCTTATCGGCCCGGGCCTTCTCCACGTTCAGCATCTTGCCCCACAGGGGAAGAATCGCCTGAAAGCGGGAGTCCCGCCCCTGTGTGGCGGAGCCGCCTGCGGAGTCGCCCTCGACGATGTAGAGCTCGGTAAGCTCCGGGTTGGCCTCGTTGCAGTCCCGCAGCTTGTCAGGCATGGCCGCGCCGCCCAGCGCCGTTTTCCGGCGGATGGACTCCCGAGCCTTCCGGGCAGCCTCCCGCGCGCGGTTGGCGGTGAGGGATTTATCCAAAATCATCCGTCCTACCTGAGGATTTTCCTCCAGATAGGTTTCAAGCTTCGCGGAGACAATTCCATTCACCAGCGTGCGGATTTCGCTATTGCCAAGCTTTGCTTTGGTCTGGCCCTCAAACTGGGCATCGGTCAGTTTTACGGAAATGATGCAGGTCAGGCCCTCCCGGCAGTCCTCGCCGGAAACCTTGTCGCCCTCCTTCAGCATGCCGATTTTCTTGCCGTAGTTGTTCAGCACGTTGGTAAGGGCGCGCTTGAAGCCCTCCTCGTGCATACCACCCTCTGGGGTGTGAATATTATTGGCGAAGGAAAGCATGGTTTCGTTATACCCGTCGTGATATTGCAGGGCAATTTCCGCCATGGAATCGTCCTTGCTGCCGCACATATAAATCACATCGGAGTGGATGGGGTCCTTGGTGCGGTTCAGAAACGTGACAAACTCCCGGATGCCGCCAGCGTAGTACATCTCGTCGGCCTGTTCCCGGCCTTCCCGCAAATCGGCCACCTTAATTTTCAAGCCTGCGTTTAAAAACGCCTGCTCCCGCATATGAGTATGGAGAATGTCATATTCATATTCCGTGGTATCACGGAACATTTCGGGGTCAGGCTTGAAGGTGACGGTGGTGCCGGTGTGGTCGGTAGTGCCCACTACCTCCATTTTTTTGGTGATTTCACCACGGGCAAAATGCATTTCGTAAATTTTTCCGTCCCGGTGGACCTGAACCACCAGCCATTCAGACAGGGCGTTTACCACGCTGGCGCCAACGCCATGCAGTCCGCCGGAAACCTTATAGCCCCCGCCGCCAAACTTTCCGCCGGCGTGAAGCACAGTGTAAACCACTTCCAGCGCAGGCTTTCCCGTCTGGGCCTGAATGTCCACGGGGATACCCCGTCCGTTGTCCACCACGGTAATTGTCCCGTCAGCATTGATCTGCACCAGAATATCCGTGCAGCAGCCCGCCAGAGCCTCGTCAATGGCGTTGTCTACAATCTCATAGACCAGATGATGAAGACCCGAGGAGGATGTGGACCCGATATACATACCGGGCCGCTTGCGAACGGCCTCCAGACCTTCCAGCACCTGAATTTCGGATGCGTCGTATTCATTTTCCGCGCCCACCGTGGTGGGATTCAGTGTCTCGTTTTCTGCCATTTGGTTTCTCCTTCCGTATAACAGGGCAAGCAGAGCCGGGCCCGCGATTTTGCAGGCCCGCTTCTCCCCGCCCCTGTGTCAATTTTTATCGCGTTTGAAACCTGCTCAAAAACCGCCTCCGCATCGCCATTTATTTCTTAAACCAAGGTTATTTCAAAAGACGGCTCTCTTAAAACTTTTGTATAAACCGCCGCCTAACATGCTTACAGCTCCAGCTCCAGGCTCTCCGCCCGCTTTTGCAGCGTGGCGGGGCCAAGCTGGGAGAGATATATAATCTGCGGATGATAGGGATGGTCGCATACTACAAAGGATTTTGGCAAAGCTCCGGAGACGTCCAGCACCACGCCCTCGCTATCCGCTTTTGCAAGATATTCCCGGGTCCGTTTTCCGTAGCTGCATTTGTCCAGATCAAAAATGCCCACCACCCGATTTTCCGGGACAATCTCGTTCTGACCGATATGAAGATACAAGGTCCGTCCTCCTCTTTCCGCACAAGCGCAAAAGTGCGCATTTACCTTTAAGTTTCACGTGAAACATTACGGGTTCAGGCGGTTTACTCCGCGCGACCGTTTGCCACATGAAACACCTTTCCCCCAAGAAGCACGGGAAGCCTATCATCTTCACAGCAGGTGATGAACACCTGTCCCCCCGCGATGCGGTTCAGCACAAATTCCTGCCGCCGGGGGTCCAGCTCGGAGAGTACATCGTCCAGCAGCAGCACGGGAGCCTCCCCGGAGGCATTTTTGTAAATCTCCCGCTCGGCAAGCTTTAAGCTCAAGGCCGCCGTGCGGGTCTGTCCCTGCGAACAATAGGTTTTGGCGTCCCGTCCGTCAATTTCCACCACAAGGTCATCCTTGTGGGGACCGGAAAGGCACAGCCGGGAGGCAAGCTCCGCACATTTGTGGTTTTCCATATGGCTCCGAAGCTGTCGTGCCAAAATTGCAGACTCCGCCAATGGGTCCTCCACAGAGGAGACGGTTTTGTAGGAGACGGACAGGCGTTCCTTCCCGCCGGAGCAATCTGCATGGTTGGCCGCGGCCGTAGCCGCCAGCTTCTGTACAAACTGCGCCCGATAATGAATCAAGACCGCGCCGCACTGCACCAGCCGCTCGTTAAACTCCGGCAGCATCTGCAAAAGGCCGGGCTGTTGGTCGCAGTCCCGCAGGATCCGGGTCTTGTGGGCATATGCCCGGCGGTAGGACGCAAGGGCGGAGGCATACCGGGGCCGAAGCTGGCACAGGGCATTGTCCAGAAACCGCCGCCGCGCCGCCGCACCGTCACGAATCAGCAGTAAATCCTCCGGACAGAAAAACACGGTTTGAAGAACGCCGGAAAGCTCCGCCGCCGTTTTTGCCGAAACCTTATTCACCCAAAGCTTTCTGCGCTTTCCCCGGTAAAGCTCCGCCCGCAGGGCAAATTCCCGTTCCCTTGAAAAAACCCTGCCGGACAAAGCGGCGTTTTCCGCTGAAAAGCCAATCAGCTCCCGGTCACTTTTCGCCCGGTCGGAGCCACCGCAGGAAAGATATTGGACAGCCTCCAGCAGATTGGTCTTTCCCTGGGCGTTGTCGCCGAAAATCACGTTGCAGTCCGGGTCGAAGGACAGCTCCTGCCGGGTGTAGTTGCGGAAATTTTCCAGAAACAGTCCGTCAATGCGCATAGACCGGAGTACATTCCTGCCCATCCAGCCGGGCCACGTCGCCGGGACGCAGTTTTTTGCCCCGCTGGGTGCAGGTTTCACCGTTCACCATGACCTCGCCGCCCTGGATGCGCTCCTTGGCTTCGCCGCCGGAGTACACCAGATTTGCCAGCTTTAAAAGGTCCTGAAGCTTTACATATTCCGTCGTGATTGTGACAGCTTTCATTTCAGTCCTGCGCTTTCAGCCGCACGGGCAGCACCATATAAAGGAAGTTCTCCTCGCCCTCCGTGGGGACGATGACGGCGGGAGAGACGCCTGTGTTCAGTTCGATTTTCACTGTGTCGGCGGGGGCATAGCGCAGGGCCTCCATCAGATAGCGGTTATTGAAGCCAATTTCCAGTTCCCCTCCGTCGCCCGCCACGCGGCAGACGTCCTTGGCCTCGCCGTTGGCGGTTTTTGCGGAAAGAACCACCCGGTCCTTGTCAAACAGGCACCGCACGGGGCTTTTCAGCTTTTCGGAGATCACCACGCTCACCCGGTCGATGCTCTGAATCAGCTCCTTGGTGTCGGCCACGACAGAAATGGGGTTTTTCCGGGGCACGGCGCTCTTATAGTCCAGAAAATCCCCTTCCAGACGGCGGCAGATGAGCTGCGTCTCACCAACCTCAAATAAAATGTGGCGCTTCCCTAAGGTAATTGCCGCCGGATCCTCCACGTCGCCGCAAATTTTTTCAATTTCGTTCAGGGCGGAGCCGGGCGCCACAAAGGAGAAATACCCGCCGTTGACCCGCTCCAAGGGTTCCTTGCGAATGGCAAGCCTAAATCCATCCACGGACACCACGGTCAGTCCGTTTTCGCCGATTTCAAACAGGGAACCGGTGTGGACCGGTCGGCTCTCGTTGGTGGAGACGGCAAACAGCGTCTGCTCAATCATGGAGCGCAGGGTTTTTTGCTGAATGGAGACAGAATATTCGTCCTCCACCTCTGGAAGATCGGGATAGTCCGCGGCGCTGAGGCCCATGATATTAAAATCCGCGTCTCCGCACTGAAGGCGGACCGTCAGCCTGTCGTCCGAAGAAAAGGTAATCATGTCGTCCGGCATTCGCCGGATGATGTCGCCGAAAAGGCGCGCGTTTAAAACCAGAGCGCCGGGTTCCGTCACGTCGGCGGAGAGAATGGTACGAATGCCGGTCTGCATGTTGTAGCCGGAAACCGTCACCGTTTCGCTGGCGCGAAGCAAAAGGCCCTCCAGAGCGGGAATAGAGCTTTTCTGCGACACGGCGCGGGAAGCCACGGCCACCGCGCTTTGCAGCAGAGCTTTTTCACAGGAGAATTTCATAAGCGTTTTTCCTTTCTGTGGAAGCTTTTCTTTTTTAATGAAAGCAGGGGGACAAAGCGAAAATTTGTAGTTTTGCGTTCTTTTAGAAAAGAAAGATATATTTCTTAGTGATAGTCATAGTAGAGGGACAAAAACTGTGGAAAAGTGCGGAAATCCCTGTCAGCACAGGAAAAGTTTTTACGAACGCAAGCTGGAAAAACAGGGGTGTTTTTCCACAATGGGTATAAAGACCCCGGTTTTCCACAAAACTGTTTTCCTTTTCCACAGGAAGAGCGGGGAAAACTCAGTGCTTGGAGCTGATGTTGGTTTTGATTTCTTTCACCGCCTCGGCAAAGCCCGCGTCAGACTTCATCTGCCGCTCTACCTTCTCAATTGAGTAAAGTACAGTGGAGTGGTCCCGGTTTCCAAAAAATTTGCCGATGTCGTCGCTGGAGAGGTTTGTCATGCTGCGAATCAGGTACATAGCGACCTGCCGGGCGGCCACCGCCTCCCGCACCCGCTGCTGCCCTCGAATGACTTCGGCATCCACGCCGTAATACTTGGAGACAAACTCCACGATGGAATCCGAGGTGGGAAGGTTCTCTCCCCGGCGGAGAATATCCTGAATGGCCCGCTTCACCAGGTCCTCGTCCACGTCGTCACCCAAAAGGTCCTTATAGGCGAGAAGCTTGTTGATGGTGCCCTCAAGCTGCCGGACGTTGGAGGTGACCCGTTCGGCGATGTAGGCGGCCACCTTGTTGGGAATTTCCATGCCAAGCAGGGCGGCCTTGTTTTTGATGATGGCCATGCGGGTTTCATAGTCCGGCGGGGCCACGTCCACCAGAAGGCCCCATTCAAACCGGGTACGCAGCCGGTCCTCCAACTGCATCATTTCCGAGGGGGGCCGGTCCGAGGTGAGCACAATCTGCTTGCCGGACTCGTAAAGATTGTTGAAGGTGTGGAAAAATTCCTCCTGCGTCTGCTTCCGTCCGGCGATAAACTGCACGTCATCCACCAGAAACAGGTCTGCCTTGCGGTATTTCTCTCGCATTTCGGCGGTTTTTCCTCCCTGAATGGCCTCCACCAGCTCGTTGGTCAAATCGTCGCCTTTTACATAGGCGATCTTTGCGTTGGGGTCGTCTTTTTTGATGACGTGGGCAATGGAATAAATCAGGTGGGTTTTTCCAAGACCGGAATCTCCGTAAATCAGCAGCGGGTTGTAGTTTTTTGCCGGATGCTCCGCCACGGAGATGCAGGCGGCATGTGCCAGCTTGTTGCTGGAACCCACCACAAAGCGCTCAAAGGTAAATTCGTCGGAGGTAAATGCCTCCGACTTCTTTTTCTGGGCGCTGCCTGAAAAAATGGCGTATTCCTCGGCGGTGAGGACGGTTACCTCAAAATCGGTGGAAAAAATATCGTGAAGGGCCGCCTTGATGTTTTTTATGAACAGGCTCTCAATGTAATTTTTCTTGAAGTCGTTGGGACAGTGCAGATAAAAAACGCCGTCCCGGAGATCCACGGCTTCCAGTTCGTCAAACCAGGTGGCAATGGTCGTCTCCGAGAGGTCGCGTTTTAACTGAGTGAGGACGTTTGTCCAGACGTCGGCTACGGAATTCAAAAGTAAAGACACCTCTCTTTCCCTGCAAGCAGGGGAAATCATATACCCACTGATTATACCAAAAAACGTGAAAAAAAACAACACTTATTCTAATAAATAAGAATTGAAAAAACAGAGAGGTAAAACACAATATCTGGAAAAAGCAGCGGTAAAAAACGGACATCTTGTGGTTTTGTCCGTCAGGTTCTCAAAAAAAGGCAATTTGCCTGAAAATTTCGGCGTTTGCAAGTTTTTATTGACAGTATTTTGATTTCCATGTATACTATTCCGTGCGCTGGATTTGCGTTTTTTATTTGTTTACTGCGCGGCGCAAGTGCCGTGTCGAGTAAGAGCCGCCGTATAGGCGGCCGGAAAAGATTTCAATACAGGAGGTGTCTCAACATGGCGACAAAACGTACCTATCAGCCCAAGAAGCGCCACGGACAGAAGGTCCACGGCTTCCGCAAGCGGATGGCCACAGCCAACGGCCGCAAGGTTCTTGCCCGCCGCCGCGCCAAGGGCCGTGCTCAGCTCAGCTACTAAGTTGCTGCGCGCGGGGTTTTTCTCGCGGAGGACCTGCTGAACAAAATAGACAGGGA
>JAEWML010000241.1 GCA_023393155.1 Bacillota bacterium | reverse complement strand
CAACAGAGCAGTTTGTTCTGGCCCGGTTTTTGGAGCAGGGGTACTACGAACGGCATCTGGCCCGGATGCGGACAGAGTACCGTTCCCGCCGCGCCGCCGTGCTGGAGGCCTTTCGCCGCAGCCCCTTTGCCAGCCGGGTCCACATTGCGGAGCAGGGGGCGGGGCTTCACTTCCTGCTGCGGCTGGACACGGACCGGAGCGACAAAGAGCTGGACGCAAGGGCGCGGGCAATGGGCGTCCGGCTGGGCTTTTTATCCGAATATACCCGGCGGAGAACGGCGGAATTTGACCACACGCTGGTGGTAAATTACGCGGGGCTGGAGCGGGCGTATCTGCCCCAGGCCATGGCCCTTCTGGCGGAGATTTTTGCGGAGTGACGCGGGAGAGCCCGTGCCGGCAAAAAGCGAGAATCGTTTTGCCGGGGTAAACTTGTGGGACAAAGACGGAAAAACAAAAAACAGGGCTGCGGCGTATTGCCGCAGCCCTGTTTTTAGTAAATTTCTAAACTTAAAGAATCAGCACTTCTCAAAGATGGTGGCAACACCCATGCCGCCGCCAATGCACAACGTGGCAAGACCCTTTTTCGCGTCGTCCCGCTTCTTCATCTCGTGAAGCAGGGTGACGATGATGCGGGCGCCGGAGCAGCCCACGGGATGGCCCAGAGAGATGGCGCCGCCGTTGACGTTGACCTTGCTCATGTCGAACTTCAGCTCGCGGGCCACGGCAATGGACTGGGCGGCGAAAGCCTCGTTGGCCTCCACCAGATCGATGTCCTCGATGGAAACGCCGGCCTTTTCCATGGCCTGACGGGAGGCGGGAACGGGGCCTACGCCCATGATCTTGGGATCCACGCCGCCCTGGCCCCAGCCGATGAGCTTGGCCATGGGCTTCAGGCCGTATTTCTCCACGGCTTCGCCGGAGGCCAGCACGATGGCGGCCGCTCCGTCGTTGATGCCGGAGGCGGAAGCGGCGGTGACGCGGGGAGTGCCCTTGTCGTCGGTTTCCTGGGCTCCGGTGACCTCAAAGGTATGGACCACCTGGGGATTGGGAGACTCGGGACCCACGGGGAACGCGCCCTTCATTTTGGCCACGCCCTCCATAGTGGTGCCGGCGCGGGGGAATTCGTCCTTCTTGAAGTCCACAAAATCCTTCTTGACCTTCACGGGGACGGCGACAATCTCGTCGTCAAACTTGCCGGCGGACTGAGCGGCCTCGCACTTTTGCTGAGAGGAGACGGCAAACTCGTCCTGCTCCTTGCGGGTGATGCCCCACACGTCGCAGATATTCTCGGCGGTGGTGCCCATGTGGTAGTTGTTGTAGGCGTCCCACAGGCCGTCCTTAATCATGGAGTCCACCAGCTTCTTGTCGCCCATGCGCGCGCCCCAACGGGCGTCGGGTGCGATAAAGGGAGCGGCGGACATGTTCTCCGTGCCGCCGCAGACCACCACGTCGGAGTCCCCGGCCAGAATGGAGCGTGCACCTTCAATGACAGACTTCATACCGGAGCCGCAGACCATGCCCACGGTGTAGGCGGGAACGGCATAGGGGATGCCGGACTTGACGGCCACCTGACGGGCAACGTTCTGGCCAAGGCCAGAGGTCAGGATGCAGCCGAACATAACCTCGTCCACCTGCTCGGGCTTCACGCCCGCGCGGTTCAGGGCTTCCTTAACCACGATGGCTCCAAGGTCGGCGGCGGGAACGCCCTTCAGGGCTCCGCCAAAAGAACCGATGGCTGTACGGCAGCAATTCACGACATAAAGTTCTTTCATGATGTTCCTCCATTTTTCAAATAAATTCTTTGCGCGGCAAAAGCCGCTTCGGACCGTGGGGAAATACGCCGGAAACGCGGCGGCGGAGGGGCGCAACGGATGGCCCTGACATTTCCGTCAGGACCCTTCCGAAAGGCCCGCTCCTAACTGCTGTTAATTTTATTATAGAGAAGTTTTGCCTGTCCGTCAATGGGAAAAGAGGTACTTTCAGAATATTTGTTAAAATTTTGACAAAATCTCTTCCATTTTCGTCAAGGTGACGAAAGTGGAAGAGATTTCAAAAAGGCATTCTGTTTTATTCGCCGAGAAACGCAGCGTTCAGCGCTTCGCGGTCCTTGCCGCGCTGAGACTTTTATAAAACGAAGCGGCGGTAAAATCCCCGTATTCTTTCGCCGGGGCCACCTGTGCCCCCGCCGCCAGAGACTGGATATGAGAATCAAACCAAAGCCCCGCCGCCGCATCCATATCCGTGGGCAAGAGCCGCAGCAGATACACGCCGCCCTCTGCCTCCACAGGATTGCTCCACCGGCCCTGCTCCAGTCCCGCCAGCGCCTGTTCGGCGGCTGCGGGCAGCGTCCCGTCGCCCGTAGCGGCGGTGACGGTGGTGTAAACCCCGTCCTTCAGCGTCGCCGGGTCCTTGTCGGGGTCCTGCTCTAAATCGGACAGGGCGGCGGCGGCCAAATCCGCGTTGGGAAATACCAACACGTCCGCGGTGTAGACCCCGGCAGACGCGGCAAAATCGGCCACAGCTCCGTCGGCGGGGGACAACTCATTTCCTCCCGCCAGGGACAGGGCGCGGAGCTGCTCGTATAGGTAATAGTCGGCGGTCAAAAGCTGCGCCCCCGCCCGGTCAAGGCCCATTTGCGTCAGAATGTCCAGATACGCGTCCTCGCCGCCGTATTCGGCGGCCTGCGCCGCCCAGTCCGAATCCATGGCGGCCAGATTTTCCGCCGTCAGCACGCAGCCGTTGGCCTCCGCCAAAGCCTCCACCATGTCGTAAAACACCGTGGCGTCCAGCGCCTGCCGTTTCACATAGTCGTCCAAGGTCTGTCCGCCCGCGTCG
>JAEWML010000190.1 GCA_023393155.1 Bacillota bacterium | reverse complement strand
GTCCTACACGGGGCAAGTCCCCGTATTAGAAGATCATTTGAAAAGTCGCAATGGTCGGCGAGACATTCCGCTTCTTCCGCCTTTGGCGGCGCGCATTCCTAAAAACCGAATCGGGCTGCTATTCCCCGGCAAGGACGGCGGCTTTATGCGGGCCTCTGAAATCCAATCCTTGTGGAGGGCCTATTGCCGGGAGGCGGGGCTGAACGAAATCCAGCAGCTTGACATCGGAGAACTCGTAGAAACATTTCCTATCACGCCCCACTGCCTCCGGCACAGCTTTGCCACGATCTGCTACGAAGCTGGGATCGACCCCCGGCAGGCTGCTGAGATTGTCGGAGACACGCCCCAAGTTCTGGAGGCCGTCTACACCCATCTGCGAGACGGCCACAAGCGCAGCGCGGCGGACAAGCTGGCGGAATACGTGACTGCACTGGAACAATCCATTCTAAACAGCTAGTTTTCTGCTGTGTAGATTTTCAGAGTTTTTTTTGCTTTCACTGTGTATTTTCTGTGTCGTATATGCTTTAAGAATATTTCAGAATATTTCAACCCCATATCTTGAAGAATCCGTGATGCCCCTTGAAAATGCAAGGAATTTTCAGACAAGTACAAAATCATTGGAAAAGTGATAACCCACACAGATTTAAAACTTTTGTAACAAACCCTGCTTTTTTGCTTAATATCTGACCGGTATTATCATACTTGCAAGGGACAAAACTTTTTTCATCAATCTTCCAAAAGAACAGACCGGACGCCGCAGGGCGTCCGGTCTGTTCTGTTTATAGACGTTTTGGGAAAAAGAGCGTCAATTCATCCTCAGCTTAAAGGTCTGCACCAGCTCCTTCAGCTCCTCGGCCTGCCGATACAGGGTGACTGTGGCGGTAGAGCTTTCCTCCGTCGCAGCGGAGTTGGCCTGCACGGTGGCGGACACCTGCCCAATTTCTTCGTTGATGGCAGCGACGCCGGAGGCCTGCTCCGCCGCCGCGTCGGCAATTTTTCCCGCCAAATCCGCCACCTCTCGGATGCCGTCCACAATTTTATGGAATGCATCGGCGGTTTCCCGGGCAATCCGCGTGCCGTGCTCAATCCGCTGAACGGAGTCCTTCACCATGTCGGCAGTCTCCTGCGCGGCCTTTGCGGAACGGGCCGCCAAATTGCGCACCTCGTCCGCCACCACGGCAAAGCCCTTGCCGTACTGTCCGGCCCGCGCCGCCTCCACCGAGGCGTTCAGCGACAGGATATTGGTCTGGAACGCGATGGTTTCGATCGCCTTCATCACGCCGGAGATGTTTGTGGAAGAAACGCCGATTTCGTCCATCGCCTCCAGCATCTCGCTCATGCGCCCGCTACCGTCCTCCGCGTCGTGGCTGACCTTGTTTGCCCGGGTGCGGGCCTTCGCGGCATGCTGTGCGCTCAGGTCGATGTTGGATTTCACCTGCTCCACAGCCGCCGCCAGCTCCTGAAGGGACCCGGCCTGCCGGCCGGAGCCCTCCGCAAGGCGCGTTTCGGCCTCTGAAATCTGCCCGGCCTCGGCGGCGATTTCGCCGGAAGCCGCCCGGATGCGTGAGAGTATCCGGCTGTTGTTTTCCGCAATGCGGTTCAGCGCGATGCCCAGCACGTCCTTGTCCGAGTTCAGCGCCACCTGCGCGGTCAAATCCCCTTTGGCAATCGTCTCGGCGGCCAGCGCCTGCCGTCTGGTGCTCTCCACCATGGTCTTGAATGCCTGCATAAGCCTGCCCACCTCGTCGTTGGTGAGAACCTTCACATTGGCCGACGTATCTCCCTGGGAAAGCTGGGTCGCAATGCCGTTCAGTATTCTCAGTGGCCGCGTCATGCTGCTGTCAAGCCGCCTGCACGCAATCACGCTCAGAACAACCGAAAGGACCGCCAGTGCCGCCATCCCGCCGGAAAAACCCGCCAGAAAGCCCGCTGAAACACTGCCCGCGGCATGCAAGCGCGCCATGACGGCCACGCTGATCAGCGTAATCAGTACCGTGACAAGATTAACCGCTCCAAATCCTACCGTCAACCGCCGATGAAGCGCCATCGAATTTTGCTTTTCCCGGTTTTCCATGCAGCTTTCCCTCCCATTATCAAATCTGCACTCATTATATCGTCATTTGGTGACAAAAGCTACTATAATTTTCCATAATCATATAAATATTTTTCTTTCCTCAAATAAAAAGTTTTTTACCGCCTAATTTTGTTTTATCTCATTCAACTTTAAAAGCACCCTGCTTTTATTTTCCGGAGCATCGCGCTTTGTCCCTTACGCCAAATTGGAAATTCGTTACCAATTTGACATAATTTGTTGCCGCCTTTTTGTGAATTTCATATGTCTCTTGGCTACAATGGCCTTAGAATCAGTATTTTTATGCCTTGCCATCCGGCCCCCAGAAATCCGGCGTAGCCGCTGCCGAACTATGAAAGGAAGTTTCACGATGAAAAACCGTCTTGTTTCTTCGCTCCTGCTTGCCGCCGCTCTGGTGCTTTCTGCCTGCGGCGCCCCCGGCGCATCCTCCAATCTCTCCTCTTCCGCCCCGGCGGAGTCTCAGGCGGAGCAGTTTGTCTTTACCCGGGAAAACTTCCCCAACCTGGATGGCTCCACCTCCACCGTCCCTCTGGCGCAGGCCATCGCCAGCGTTCTCTTGGGCGAGACGAGGGAAGAGACAAGCGACCTGTTTCACTTTTCAAAAACCACCCAGTCCTACCGGATGCTGATGTGGAGCAACGGGGACGGCGTGGATTTGATCATTGCCGCCGAGCCGCCGGAGGTCATCTGGCAGGAGAAGGAGGAGCAGAACGTCCAGTGGCAGATGGAGCCCTTTGCCATCGACGCGCTGGTATTCGTGGTAAACGCGGACAATCCGGTAGACAGCCTTACCACGGAGCAAATCCGGCAGATCTACACCGGTAAAATCACCAACTGGTCCCAGGTGGGGGGCGACGACCTGCCCATCACCCCCTTCCAGCGCAACGAGGAGGCTGGCAGTCAGACCGCCATGAACAAGCTGGTGATGAAGGACCTTCCCATGATGGAAGCCCCGTCGGATTACGTCCGGGGGGAGATGGGCGATTTGATTGAGGCCGTTGCCGCCTATGACGACTCCCCCTCCGCCATCGGCTATACCATGTACTACTATGCCAACGACATGAACATGGCCGACGGATTGAAAATTCTGGC
>JAEWML010000106.1 GCA_023393155.1 Bacillota bacterium | reverse complement strand
ATTACCACGTCGCCCCCCGCCTCTACCGAGGCGGCCTCCACCATGCCGTTAATGGCAATATTACCCGTGGCCTTCACCGAAAACTGCTCCCGCACGTCGCCCTGAATGGTCACATCTCCGCGAAAATCAATATTTCCCGTGGAATAATCCACATCGGAGGTAATATTCAAGATGTTCTTGACATGGAACTTGCCGTCCCGAAAGTCCAGAAAACCGTCCATGTCGGCAAGGAGCTTTGTGCCGTCCTCGCTGAGGACGGTGCTGCTTCCTGCGGGGACCGGAGCGGGATTCACCGCCTTGGGAGGAACGGCCACTCCGTCCACCCGCGTTCCGGCGACACCCTCCGTGGGCGGGTAAATGTCGCAGATGACCGTGCCCTTTTCGATGACCTGCACGCAGGTCTGGGCGCGATAGTCCACGGTGCCGCTGTCCTCATTGCCTGTAAAGCGGGAAAAATCACGGGGGAAATGTTCCTTCGTCCAGCCGTCCTTCCCCTCCGTGGGAAGGGTCCCCCGGGCCACGGGACACAGGCTGAAATAGGGCTTTTTTGTAAAGATGGAGAACAAGGAGCGCTGGTCCACGCCAAAGGTGACATGGGCCTCCCGCAGCAGAGCCTGTCCGTCAGCCACGGTAAGTCGCTTACCTTTTCCGCTGGGGGGCAGCAAAAACAGCCACGCCGCCATGCCGTCCTCAGAGAGAATGACCTGCGCCATTTCGTCCACATCCGGGGGCTCGACGGGGATGGGAACAGGCGCTTCTCCGTCGGGTGCAAAAGAAGCGGGGGATTCTCCGCCGGGCGCAGCGGGTTCTCCTTCAGAAGGGGGAGGAGTGGGAACTTCCCCGCCGGACGCAGCGGGAGAAGCCTCATCCGATTTGACGGAGGCTGCCTGTGCCGCGGTCCGGTTCTGCGCTTCCTGCGCTGCGCGGGCCTGGGTAAACACTCGCTCCATCGTCAGCCAGCGCTGGGCCAGAGGAAGCAACTCCCTCAAAATCCTGATCGCGCTTGTTTTCATGGCCTTTGAAGGGATGTCCAGACCGCCCTGCGCCGGGGCCGGGGACGACAGCGCGGGCAGCCCCGGCTGGCCCCATTTTTTCCAGACCTCCGCCAGCGGGCTGTCCAGCGGGATAGGGATAGCATCCGCCTCAATGGCGGGCGGTGACTGCCCGGAAGAAGACGCCTGCGGCTCCTCCGGCTGCGCCGGGGTAATCTGCTTGTCGGAATTTGTCTCCGGCATCTGTTCGCCGGGACCCGACTCCGGCAGTTGCTCGTCGGGGTCCGTCTCCAGCGGCTGCTCATCGCGACTTTTGTCTCGCGTGCCATAGCCGCCAAAAAACCTTTTGAATTTTCCAGCGCTGCTTTCCGACATCACAATCACTCCCGTTTTTTCATCTGCGCCGCCCCGGATTAAGCTCGGGAAAACGGCTGTGTGTTCATATTCACAAAGAAAAATGTTACAGAATCACACAAATTAGTATAATTATACCACAAAATATTTCCAAGGTCAAATGTATTACCGTGCTAAATTTATAAAAAACGACGCCTTACAGGATTTTTGGTCCTGTGGGCGCACGAACGGCCCCGCCAATTCCCGGCGGGGCCGCTTTTCGTCAGTCCTTCAATTTGGCGCAGTCCGCCTCTTCCCCGGAGAGCATTTGCAGCCCGTGATCCAGCGTGGGCAGGACGGACTCCAGATTTTCCTTCGCGGCCTTGGGGCTGCCGGGGAGGTTTACAATCAGGGTCCCGCCCCGGATGCCCGCCGCCGCCCGGGACAGCATGGCCCGGGGCGTGACGGCCATGGACGCACACCGCATGGCCTCGGGAATCCCCGGCGTTGAGCGGTGGCAGACGGAGAGGGTGGCCTCGGGGGTCACATCCCGGGGAGAGAAGCCGGTACCTCCGGTGGTGAGAATCAGGCGCACGTCTCCCGCGTCGGCCCACTCCCGCAGCACGCGGGCGATTTCCTCCCGCTCGTCCGGGACCACGGCGGTCCGCAGGACCTCATACCCAGCGTCTTTCAGCATTGCGGAAATCAGCGGGCCGCCTTCGTCGGGGCGCTTCCCGCGAAAGCTTCGGTCACTGACCGTTAAAACAGCGGCTTTCCAGTTCATCAAACTCCTCCTTATGGCGCGCCGGAGCGCAAGATGCATCGGTTTCAGGCTTTTTGCAGAAGCAAAATATCCTCCGGCCTGACGGACACGGTGACGGTTTTTTCTCCATCATGCGCCGCCCATGCGGCTTTGTCAAGCTCCATCCGCAGCAGCGGCGCATCCTGCGCCGCGCCAAGAGGGCGCAGCAGGACGATGGTTTCAAACACATCGTCGATGACTTTTTCCACAGAGCAGGAAAAAGCGTTTTTGGCACCTTCTGCGGCAAACCGGACGTGGTGGGACCGGATGCCCGCCACGCTTGCCTCGGGAGGGACGGCGCGGTCGCAGGAAAGGCTTACCCCCCATTCGGGGAGAAGGACGGTTCCAGTGCCGGGGACGGCGGCGGTAAAGTTTTTACAGCCGGAGAGCCGGGCAGCGGATTCGGTGCCGGGGGAGCGGAACAGCTCCTCCAGCGTCTGCACGGGCTGGCTTTTTCCGCCGTTCATCACGCAGACCCTGTGGCAGTTGCGCCAAGCCTCGCCCCGGTCGTGGGTGACCCACAAAACCGAGCCGGGAAAGGAGGCAAGGGTTTCCGCCAGCTCCAGCTCCAACTGATATTTGAGGTAGCTGTCCAGCGCGGAAAAAGGCTCGTCCAGCAAGATCGCCCGGGGCTGGGAGGCCAGAATACGGGCCAGCGCCGTGCGCTGCTGCTGCCCGCCCGAAAGGGCGGCGGGGCGCTTTGCGGCCACGTCCTCCAGCCGAAACTGGCGCAGCTTTTCCGCAACCGCACTGTCCCGGTTCGCCCGGTCTTTTACTGCCACGGCGATGTTCTGGGCGGCGGTCATGTTGGGGAAAAGGGCATACTGCTGAAAGAGATACCCTACCTCCCGCCGCTGGGGCGGCAGGTCAATTTTGGCGGCGCTGTCAAACAGCGCCCGCCCGTCCAGCTCGATGCGGCCCTCGTCGGGGCGGAGGATGCCCGCGATACACTTGAGCGTCACGGACTTCCCGCAGCCGGAGGCCCCCAGCAGCGCCAGCGTTCCGTCCTCCGCGGTAAACTGCGCATTCAGAGAAAAGGTCCCCAGCCGCTTGCGGATATCCACACGAAGCATCAGCGTTTTCCCCCTCTCTGCCGGGATTCCAGAAGGTTCACCGCCAGCAGCACCACGGCGGAGATGGCGAGGTTTACCAGCACCCAGCGGGTGGCGCCCGCGTCGTCCCCGGTGCGCCAGAGCTGATAAACGG
>JAEWML010000100.1 GCA_023393155.1 Bacillota bacterium | reverse complement strand
GTTGGAAATGGCCCGGCAAAACGCCGCCGAGGAGGCCGAACGGGCCTCCACCCGGGAGGAGCGCAGCAGTCAGGTACTGGCCCTTTTTACAAAAATGACAGGCCTGCCCCGTCCGCCGCAGCGGATGGAGTCCTACGACATCTCCAACACCGGCTCCAGCGAAATTGTGGCCTCCATGGTGGTTTACGGCGGCGACAAGCCCCTGAAAAGCGCCTACCGCCGGTTTCAGATCAAGGACGTGTCCGGACACCCGGATGATTACGCTTCCATGCGGGAGGTGCTGCGCCGCAGGCTTCAGCGGGCCGTCGACGGGGATGAAAAATTCCTGCCCCTGCCGGACGTGTTTTTAATTGACGGCGGCGAGGTCCACGCCAAAACGGCGCTGGAGGTGACCCGGGCCTTTGGCCTGGACATCCCCATCTTCGGCATGGTGAAGGACGACCGCCACCGCACCCGGGCGCTGGTGACGCCCGAGGGACTGGAGATCGGCATTCAGGCAAATCAGGCGGTGTTTGCCCTCATTGGACAGATTCAGGAGGAGACGCACCGCTTTGCCATCACCTATAACCGGGAGAGCCATCGGAAAAACGCCCTGCACTCCGCGCTGGACGATATTCCCGGCGTGGGACCCAAACGCCGGGAGGCGCTGCGAAAGCACTTTGGATCTATCAAGGCCATTCGCGCCGCCACGGAAGAAGTGCTTGCCGCCGTGGTGGGGCCGGCCGCGGCGGCAGGCGCGTACCGCCATCTTCATGAAAAGGATACTCCCGTCATTGCTGGCGAATCGGCAAAGCAGGACGGCTGACGCGGGAAGCGTTTTTGCAAAATTAAGCCGCTCCGATACAACGGCACGCACAAAGGACCTCCAAGCGCCCAGAGAGCGCTTGGAGGTCCTTTTTAAGCAGGTTAAAAGACGCAGGAAGCTCAATGCCTGAAAAACAGCTTGCGCAGCCGGCATTGCCACAGCAACGTCATCTGCCCCAATACCCGGTCCATGAGGAGAAATGTCAGGTTTGCGCCCAGCAGGAACGCCGCTGAAAGGGGCCTTGCGCAGCCCGCAAGCTCCGTATTCAGCACATCCAGCCCCACCGCCCGCAGCAGAAAATACAACACAGCCACGGCGGCGTTGAACACCGCCAGCTTGCACAGCAAACGCACAAGGCGAAGCCGGAGCCGGTCCAGCACAGGCCGCAGAACCGGATAATGTCCCAAAAGAAGATAGACCAGCGCAGGTTCCTTGTCCGGCGTCAGCAGCAGGGCCAAAACCGCCGTCACGGCGTAGACGCTCAGTGCGGGCCGGGGCCCACGCTCGGAAAGCACCGGCAGCAGGGCCAGCATTCCCAGAAGCGGCGCACAGTACGTGGCGCCGGGGATGATGCCCCCCAAAAGCAGCAGCACGGTCCCAAGTGCCGCGGTTACACCGCACAGGGCGAGTTCATGACTTTGCCGACCCATCAGCGTATGTCCTTGTATTTGAGCTTGTAGTAGCTCCAGCAGCGCCACTTGGAGAGCAGCTCCTGCCCGTTTTGGTCCAGCTCGTCCAGCGCGGTCACGGTTCCGTCGGGCAGAACCGCCGTCCCCTTCTGCACCACCGAATAGGCGGTCCGGCGAAGCTGGTTTAAAAATTGGAACCAGGGGCTCTCCATGCCCCGGCCCGTCAGCTCCAGCACCGTTGCGCCCAGAAAGGAGGCGCTGATGGTGCCGTCCGTCGGAAGGTCCAAAGCGGCGACGGTTGCGTCCCAATCCAGAGTCTGAGCAGCCGCGTCGTTGGCCCAGATGACATAGGGGGTTTCATAGGACTTCAAAAAGCCTGCCGAGCCGTTCTCCTCCGGAGTCAGATTCATGCCAAGCTCCTTGTAGGCCAACTGATTGTCTCCCAGATAGGGCAGGTGATCCCCAAGGAAAACCAGCACCACCGGCTCGCCGCTGGCGGCAAAATAGTCCGTCAGGCGGCCCAGCATGGCGTCCGCGTCCCGGGCGCCCTCAATGTAGACGGAGAGAAGCTCTTTCGCCTGGTCGGACAGGGGAACGGAGGTCTGCACCGGGGAATAGGCATAGTCCGCGCCGTATTTATCGGCGGTGTAGGACATGTGGTTCTGGATGGTGGTGGTGTAATTAAACAGCGGCTTCCCGGCGGACACGGCGGCTTCAAATTTCTCTTTAATCAGGCCTGCCAAGAAATCGTCGGTAACCCAGCGGCCCTTGTACTGAAGGTCCGCCATATCCTCCGCAAACTCAATTTCCTCCGCGCCAAAAAAGTCATAGACGTTTTCCCGATTATAAAACCACGCGTCCCCGGGATGGAGGAAGGAGGTGTGGTAGCCGTCCGCGCCGAAGACGCGGTACAAACTGTCCAGCTTGCGGTTCACCGCCCGGAAAGCGGAGGTGGTGGTGGCGGAGAGGGCGTTGGTCTGCATGCCTGTCAGCACGTCAAACTCCGTGTTGGCGGTGCCGCCCGCGAAGCCGGGGACCACCACATGGCCGGAGACGCAGTGGGCGCTGGCGCGCGCGGCGTGGAGATTCTTCAGCGGCTCGTCCTCCGCCGGATAGGTGAACATGGGCTGGTCCGTCAGGTCGGAAAACGCCTCGTTCATCACCATAATCACGTTCACCGGCGCTGCCTGCGCGGGACCTGCCGCCGCGCTGTCCCAGCTCTCCGCCTCCGACCGGCTGTAACCCTCCGGCTTATCCACGGTATAGGTGGTAAAGTGATGGGTGAAGCAGTAGGGAAACCCCAGTTCGTTGAACACGGAGGGAACGTAATAGGGGTTGGAGACGGGGAAAGAGTTATAAAGGGAATTGGAGGCGTAAACGGTGAAAATCAGGCCCGACAGCACGCCCAGCGTAATGACCGTACCAAAAAAGCGCAGCAGGAAGCGCGTCCAGACGGGTCTTCCGGGAGACAGCGGCCTGCCCCGAAAAAAAACGCCGAGAGCCACCAGCAAAGCGCAGCTTATAACCACTGCGGCAATCGCGGGCCATGGAAAGCGGATGGCATAGGACCCGGCGGCGCTGGTTGCCTCCTTCAGAAGGCCCAGATCCCGGGGGAACAGCGGCTCGTTGCGCACCTCGATTTTGATGCGGTTGGCAATGGAGAGAATGCCGCAGAGGGTCCCCACCAGAGCGGCGGAGAAAAACACGTTTGCAAACAGCACGGCAAAGGCCACGATCAAAAGCCCGATGGGCAGGGCGTTGAGCACGACCAGCAGCGGCTCCCTGAGAAGAAGAGAAAGGGCGGAGCGCAGGCTGTTCGGCTGAATCCACAGGCACAGCAGCGTGTAAAAACCCGTCAGCAGTATTGCCAGCAAAAATGTCAGCGGCAGGCCCATGCCGCGGGCGGGAAGGGGCTTTGTATGTTTTCTCATATATATAGTGATAATCCTTTCCGCACAAATTTGAAATTCTTTTACATTATAATGCTTTTAAAAAAAAAAGCAAGAAAAGGCCCGGTTTGGTCCCGGAACAGAAAAGCGCCCCGTCCAAAGGGCGGACTTCATAGGGGAAATACAGAGATACAGGCAAATCCAAGTCTGTCAGACAAATTGATGGAGTGTTCATCTGCAAACATGCCTATAATGCAGGAATGCCCGGGCATTACAAATGCGCCTGACATTCCTGCATCATACTAAAGGGCATCTTGCCACTCTTAAAAATCAGCCAATGAGAGTTGCGCACAGCAAATTGCTCGTAATCTCACAGTTCATCGTGAGAAACATTTAAGGATATCCATTCACGCACTGGGATTGAGGGATTCAGTCGATTTGGAGCTGCGCACCGTCCAAAAGCTTTTCGGTTCGTTGGGTTTCATCGGTTAAAGGAATCTCCATGATTCGCCATGTCATACCGTTTTCATCAGGGTTAAAGTCCGGGTGATAGTAGAGCAGCTCCACCTTGTTCAAGGTGAGATGCTCCTCCACCTGCAGGATGCAGTCAAGCGCAATAGGGGCGAGGAGCTGCTTTATCTGTTCATCATTGGGGAGCTTTGAAGTTTCATAGTCCCCATAATCAAATCGCAGATTGGTGATGGGGGTCATGGGGTCATCGTAATTCCAATATACATAGCAGGCAACAAATCTGTAATATTGCCCGGAAACATAGGTGCGATGCAATCTGGAAACCGTCTCTGTCACTCCGGTTTCCTGCAAAAACAGTCCCTCCCGATAATTGTCATTCACGGCAGATTGATTGGGCCTGCTTCTAATATAGAGCGTTTCATCCCCCAAATAGATGACGGTTTCAAAGGAGTTGCTGACAGGATTGAACACTGTTTTTCCCATTGCGGCCTGTGGATAGACAGCCTCACAATAATTCTCGGTGATGCCC
>JAEWML010000096.1 GCA_023393155.1 Bacillota bacterium | reverse complement strand
TAAGGACACTCCGCATGGTCCGAGTGCAGAGATTTGAACTCTGGGCCTCCTGGTCCCAAACCAGGCGCGCTACCAACTGCGCCACACCCGGATTTTTTGTATAAAATTGTAGCATAGTGTATTTCTTAAATCAAGGATTTTCTTCATGTGGTCAAAATTGTGGTCAAAACTCATAATAGCATCACAAACGAAAAAGCTTGGATGAAAAAAGCCTGTGATACCAACGGTTTGCCGCCCTGTAATTCAAGCCATCCGAACCTGCGGCATTCTGCTCCCAAACCAGGCGCGCTACCAACTGCGCTACACCCCGATATTCAGTTTTATGCTATTTTCGCGCCAGTTCCCAAACCACCCGCGCTACCAACTGCGCTACACCCCGTTATTTTGTTTTATGCTATTTTCGCACCAGTTCCCAACACCCGCGTTGTCGGTACACTCGCCCAAATCTTGCCCTCACTTATTTATGCCTCGGGCGTAAAACAACCGTTGTAACATATATAATTGCTGTCACTTTGCTATTATACCAGCAACGCGGGTGGAGTTCAAGAAAAATTACACGGAGGCGCTCCGTCGCCCTGTGTACACATTTGAATTTGCAGGTCATCGCTCAGACGATCTCTTTAATTTTATCCATATTCGCGCTGCACAGCCCCTCCAGATTGTGAAAAATTTTCTCTGGCGCCCAGTTCCACCATTTTAGATTCAGCAAATAGTCTATCAGCTCGTCTTCAAACCGCTTGCGCAAAATTTTGCAGGGATTCCCCCCGGCAACGGTATAGGGCGGAACATCTCTTGTGACCACGGAGTTTGCCGCAATAATTGCCCCGTCTCCGACGTGTACGCCGGGCATCACGGTGACATTTTGCCCGAACCACACGTCGTTTCCCACCACGGTATCCCCCTTAAAAGGCAGGTCTTCCAGCGCCGGGGTCGCTTTCTCCCAGCCGCCGCCCATGATGTTGAACGGATAGGTTGTGACGCTGCACATGCGGTGGTTCGCGCCGTTCATCACAAACTCAATGCCCTTGGCAATGGCGCAGAATTTTCCAATAATCAACTTATCGCCTAAAAACTCATAGTGGTGGGTGACGTGACTCTCAAACTGCTCAGGACCGGTATTGTCGTCATAGTAGGTGTACTCCCCCACCAAAATGTTGGGCCGGGTGACGACGTTTTTAATAAAGCAAACGCTTTTGATGGCCTTGTTGGGATAAATTGCGTTGGGATTAGGCCCGTATTGCATTTCAAACCACCACTTTCCTTCGTTTCTCCGGCTTCGGCGCTGCGTTCCCATCCGCCACACGGCTGACAATGCGCACCCCTTCCCAGCACGTGTTTGGCTTCCTTATGATACCACATTTACGCTCACAGGTAAAGGCATGGCTTCCCTTTCAGGACGCCATGCCTTTTTCCCCTTGATGGAGCGCCCGGTCTACCGTTCAGGGCGGGCTTTTTCTTAAATGAACAGGTTCACATTGGACTCCTCCGCGTCGCCCAGATACGCGCCCACGCCGCCCAGCTCCACGCCCTCGATCAGTTCCTCTTCCTTGATGCCCATGACATCCATACTCATGGTGCAGGCCACGATTTTTACGCCCTGCCCCATGGCCTTATGAATCAAAGCCTCCAAAGAGTCCACATGTTTGTCGTTCATGATTTTCTTCATCATAGCGGTACCCATCCCCGCCATATTCATCCGGGAGAGTTTCAGTTTCCCGCTGCCCCGGGGCAGCATTCCGCCGAACATGGCCTCCATAAAGGTCTTCTTTATCGGCTGCTTTTCCGCCTTGCGCAGGGCCGTCAGCCCCCAGAAGGTGAAGAACATGGTCACGGGACGGCCCATGGCCGCCGCGCCGTTGGCAATGATGAAGCTGGCCAGCACCTTATCCAAATCGCCGGAAAAGACGATGATGGTCTTCCCCTGCGGCGTGTCAATAATCTGCGTTTCCGGGGCGGCAGGGGCAGTTGCCGTAGGCTCCGCCATGCCCTTGCGCACCAGAGCCACATAATCCGTCCCCCGCCGCTCGCTGACAATCAGCGTGTTTCCCGTGCGGCGGCACCATGCACCGATGTCCTTTACAAAGCCGGGGTCGGAGGCGGTGACCTCCAGCGTTTCCCCGTCCCGCATCTCCTTCATGGTTTCAAATACCTTCATGATGGGGCCGGGGCATTGCAGGCCGTTGCAGTCCAACCGGATTGTCTCTTTGGGAGCGCCGGGAGGGATGCTTGCCGCCTCCTGTCCGCTGTCCGAAACCGGCAGGGCCGACTGGACAGTCTCCCCAAACTGCCGATAGTGGGTGGACTGGTAGAACCGGGTTCCGGCGGGATAGAGCAGGACGTTTGTAAAGCCCTTTTGCATCAGGACGCGGGACGCGTTATAGGAGCGCACACCGATGGCGCAGAATACCAGAACGGGTTTCGCACGATCCACCTCATCCAGCCGGCCCCGCAGCTCTCCAAGGGGGATGTGAAGGGCGCTCTCCAGCGGGAACGCCATCCGCTCCGCGTCCTCCCGCACATCCAGCAAAACCGCGTCCGGCATCTTTTCCACCGCGTCCCAATCCGAGAAGCGGATTTTTCCGGCGAGGACGTTTTCCGCTGTAAAGCCCAGCATGTTGACAGGGTCCTTGGCGGAGGAATAGGGCGGGGCGTAGGCCAGCTCCAGCTCCGTCAGCTCCCGAACGCCGCCGCCAAGCCGCAGGGTTGCCGCGATGGTGTCAATCCGTTTATCCACCCCGTCATAGCCCACAATCTGCGCGCCGAAAATCTTCTTCCCGTCCATGGAGAACAGGAGCTTCAGGAACATTGGCACCGCGCCGGGATAATAGCCCGCGTGGGAGTTCTGGGTGATGATTGCCCGCTCATAGTCCCTGCCCGGAAGCATGCCGCGCTGTGTAAGCGTCTTTTCGTTGACGCCCGTGGTTCCGGCGGTCAGGTCAAAGACTTTAAAGATAGAGGTGCTTTGGGCTCCCCGATAAACCGAGTCCCCGCCCGCGATGTTGTCCGCCGCGATGCGGCCCTGCTTATTGGCGGGACCGGCCAGCGGAGCCATGGCCCGCCCCCCGAACACCAGCTCGCCCACCTCCGCAATGTCGCCCACGGCGTAGATATCGGGGTCCGCCGTGCGCAGAGAATCGTCTACTACCACGCCGCCGCGCTGATTCAGCTCCAGTCCCGCAGCCTTGGCAAGCTCGTTGTTGGGGCGCACGCCGATGGACAGCACCACGAAATCCACAGTGACCTCCCGCCCGCTTTTCAGAACGATCGTCACCTGCTTGCCGTCGTCCCGGAAAGAGTCCACCCCGTCGCCAAGGAACAGGTGCACACCGTTTGCCTCGATGTTTTCGTGCAGAACCTGCGCCATCTCATAGTCCATGGGGGCCATTACCTGATCCAGCATTTCCACAATCGTGGTGTCCAGCCCTGAATGGTGGAGGTTTTCCGCCACCTCCAGTCCGATAAATCCGCCGCCGATGACCGCAGCCGAGCGTGCGCCGCTTTCCCGGGCCATAGCACGCAGCCGGTCCGTGTCCGGCACAGTCCAAAGCGTGCGGATACGTGGAGAGTCGATA
>JAEWML010000155.1 GCA_023393155.1 Bacillota bacterium | reverse complement strand
TTGGCAACCATTGTGCCAAACGCCATGCAAAACAAAATTGCCGTAACATTTTTTATAATATCCAACCCACTAAGCGTTTTTCCTGTGGAGACATTGATTTCAGCAACGCTGGTATCAAAATTCTCGGCAAATTCTTCTGAATATTCTGATTAACAGCATTGATGCGCTGGAAGGGGTTGGCGACCCGCGAATTATAATTCACGCTGCCGCCGATGGCGGCATGGTGGTCATTGAGTTTTTTGACAATGGCGGCGGCTCCGACGAAGAAAGGCTTCCCTATCTTTTCGACCCGTTTTATACCACCAAGCAGAGCGGAAACGGGCTGGGCCTTTTTATTGTCCGCCAGATGGCGGAAGAAAACGGCGGATGCGTGTTCGCATGCAATCAAGCGGGCGGTATGATGATTCGGCTGTCCGTCTTGCGGCAAACACCTGCAACACCGTAATGCAAGTGCGATTTGAAAGCGCCTCTCACAATTGCGGTAAGCTGCGCCATAGCGCGTTTGTCTGATCGCGCGGCGGAAAGGAACGGTTACAAATGGTTAAAATATTGGTGGTAGACGATGAACTGCCCATCTTAAAATCCCTTTCGTTTGCATTGAAACAGGACTATCAGGTTTATACCGCACAAACAGGGGCGGAGGCGCTGCGTTTTTTGGAGGGGGAACACATCTCTCTGGTCCTTCTGGACCTGCGGCTGGGGAAGGAAAACGGTATCACGCTCATGCGGAGTATGCTGCAAATCAACCCGGATGCGGCAATTATCATCATGACGGCGTACTCTTCCATTGAAAGCTCAATCGAGGCCATCCGTGCCGGCGCATTCTATTTTGTCACCAAGCCGATTCAGATTAATCAACTGATGCTTTTGCTGGAAAAGGCGGCGAGCCAGCTTTCCCTTCAGGAGACCATTTTGGGGCTGAAGGATGTGATTCGCAACAGTCTCGTCGGAATCTCCCCTCAGATGCAGGCCATTTATCATCTCATAGACCGGGTGAAAGACACCAAGGCCAGCGTGCTGATTACAGGAGAGAGCGGAACGGGAAAGAATTGATTGCCAACAAGCTGCACTTTTCAAGCAACAGAAAAGAAAAACCATTTATTGCCGTTAATTGTGCCGCCCTGCCGGAGTCCCTTCTTGAAAGCGAACTGTTTGGCTATAAAAAAGGCGCGTTTACCGGGGCGGTTAAAGATGAGCCGGGCATTATCTCCAAGGCCAACGGGGGCACGCTCTTTCTTGATGAAATCAGCGAGATGGAACCCCGGCTGCAATCCAAGCTGCTGCGCTTTTTGCAGGAAGGGGAGGTGCGGCAAATCGGGGGCGACAACCTGCGGGTCAACGTGCGGGTCATCTGCGCCACCAACCGGGATCTGGATCAGGAAATCGAATCCAGACGCTTCCGCAGCGATCTATATTATCGAATTAATGTTATTAATATCGCTGTGCCGCCTCTGCGGGAGCGAAAAGAGGATTTATCCGAGTTGGTTCCATTTTTTATCCGAAAATATGCTGCGGCCTATGGGAAACAGGTGTTTGGCATTCGCCCGGAAGCCATGGCTCTGCTAAATTGCTATCATTTTCCCGGGAATGTGCGGGAATGTGAAAATATCGTCCAGCGGGCGGTATTGCTTTGCAGCGAAACTGAAATCGGACCGGAGGCGCTCAATTTAAAATATCAATATCCTGCCACAGAGCTTGGGCAGGAGGATTATATCCGCATTTACCCCTGTAAGACGATGAAGGAAATTGAACGGCAGGTGTTGGCCTTTTATCTCAAGACAAACAAAAACAGCCGGCGGGAAACCGCCCGCGCGCTGGAGATCAGCGAGCGAGCATTGCAGTACAAAATTAAGGAATACGGGTTATAGCTTTTTGAACGAAACCCTCAAGGCCGTGTGCAAGCGGGACAACTGCCGTTGCGCCCTGTGCGGCGGCGCATCCGGATTTACCACGTAAGGACGCTTCCGAGGCGGGAGCAATGACACGATGAGCCGTATTATCTTGTGTAGGTACTGCCATGGCGTGGTCTGCGGGACGCGCTTTCCTGAACACGCGGATTGGATGAACGCCCCAGAAATTCGTGAAGCGCGCATAGAATCTCTCGCGGACTACTACGCGCCCTGCACGCGCTGTAAGGAATTTCCCGGCTTTGCCCCTTGTGCTTTTGGCTGGGTTTACGTATAATAGGCTTGCGACAATCTTTGTTGTGCGTAAACCCCGCGCGTTCCTCCGGGAGCCGGGGAAATAGAAGGAGGAGCCTTATGATTTACACCGCGCTGCACAACCGCTGGCTGCGTCTTCTGGGTGCCGTATTCGGAGAATTTCTCGCCGCGCTGGCGATGAATTTGTTTCTCGTTCCGATGAACCTGTACACTGGCGGAGTCATGGGCTTCTGCCAGTTGCTCCGGACGCTGATGACGGATTATATGGGGATGAACTTCGGGCAGTATGACATTGCGGGAATTCTCTATTTTCTGCTGAACATTCCCATTCTGCTCTTTGCTTGGAAGACGCTGGGACGCGGATTCGTGGTGCGGACCTTGATCTGCACGCTGGCGTTCTCCCTCTTTTATTCCGTGATTCCCACGGCGACCACGCCCATTGTAGAGGATATGCTGACGTCCTGTCTTCTGGGCGGCATTATCACAGGCGTGGCTTATGGCATCGTGCTGACCTGCGGCTGCTCCGGCGGCGGGTTGGACGTGGTGGGGCTGGCGCTGGCGGCCAGGGGAAGCAATATTACCGTGGGCCGGTTCAGTCTGGGCATCAATGCCGTGCTGTACACCGCGTGTCTGATCCTGTTCAGCCCGGAAATCGCTATTTACTCGGTGATTTACAATTACTTTTCCGCCACCATTCTGGACCGGCTGCACCAGCAAAACATTTCCATTCAGGCCATGATTTTTACCAAGCAAAACGAGAAGGAGCTGGCAAAGTATATTACCGAGTCCTTCGGACGGGGCGTCACTTATTGGACGGGGGTAGGGGCCTATACCGGGGAGAATGTCCACGTGCTGTACGTGTGCCTGTCTAAATACGAGGTGGAGGAGCTGCGCCGGGCGGTTCACACGATGGACCCCCACGCGTTTTTCGTGATTCAGTCCGGCATTGAGGTGGACGGCAACTTCCGCCGGAATCTGGGGAACTGAGAATCGGATACAACCAGGCGGGCCGGTGGCTGCTCCTGCGCAAGCGCATTCGGGCATGGTTTTTACAAGCCCCCGTGAAAACCCGAACGGAGCCGCTCAGGCATTCATAAAAAACGAGGGACGGACGAAAGGCGCCGCTTTGGCGGCGCCTTTTTCATGAAAGGGGAGCATAAAAGCTATGCGGCTGCAAGGCGCGATTTTTGATATGGACGGAACGCTGCTGGATTCCATGGGGGCGTGGAGGACGCTGGGCTCCGGCTTTATCCGGCGGCAGGGGAAGGAACCTGAGAAGGGGCTTGACCGAACGCTCCATGCCATGAGCATGGAGGAGGGCGCGGCCTACTGTGTGGAGCGATACGGCCTGAAGGTCAGGCCGGAGGATATCTCCCGGCTGCTGTATGCTGAGATGGAGGAGTTTTACCGGTTTCAGGTCAAGCCGAAGGCGGGAGTGGAGCGGCTGCTGTCCATTTTAAAGATGGAGGGCGTGTGGATGTATGTTGCCACAGCCACGGACCACCCTTTGGCAGATTTGGCTCTGGAGGTTTCGGGCCTTGGGAACTATTTTCGCGGGCTGCTTACCTGCGGCGACGCGGGCCATGAAAAAGACCATCCGGAGGTGTATGAGATGGCCCTGCGCCGCCTGCGCTGCCGGAAGGAGGACACCGTTGTGTTCGAGGATTCTCTCTTCGCCCTGCGCACGGCCAAGGCCGCTGGCTTTCGCACGGCAGCGGTCTACGACCTGTCCGAGCCGAATCAGGACGCCATGCGGGCGGAGGCGGACTATTACATCCGCTCCTTTGAGGATTGGACGCAGGTAGAATAAACGGCCCTTGGCGGCCTGACCGCACCGGAGGGAACCGGCCTGAAAATAGAAAAAAGGGGCCGCCGGCGAATGGTACGCCAGCGGCCCAAATGGGTGGGATATTGGAAAGCTTCCATGACTATCGTACTCCATGCGGCCCCAAAACGCAAGGGGGAAAATTGGTCGATTTTTCACTTATTTTGGGGAAAACGGCCTCGTCCGCAACCAGGGTTCAAAAGAAAATCCGCGGCTTCTTTTCGGAGCTGCGGATTTTTTGGTTACTTTCTTCTTTTGCCGCCGCGCTTTCCGTCCACGCTGCGATTCAGGTCGGCCATCTTTCCCTCCGAAGCGGAGAGAAATTTTTTCAGCTTGTCCTCAAAGTCCACGTCGCCGGAGGGAGAAATGGCCTGCGCCCGGACGGGGCCGGGACGGTTTACCGGCGCATATCCGCCGCCGGCAGGATGCGGCCCGCCGCCGCCGACAGCAGGGCGCGGACCTCCCACGCCCCGGGGAGAGAAGGAACGGCCCTCCTCCGGAGGCAGCGCCTTTTTGATGGAGAGATTGAGCTTTCCGTTTTCCGAGGTCAGCACCCGGACCTTAACGCTCTGTCCCTCCTGCAAATAGTCGTGAACGTCGTTTACGTAGCTGTTTGCAATTTCCGAAATATGTACGAGGCCGGAGCGGCCTCCTTCCAGGGCGACAAACGCGCCAAACTTCATAATGGCGGTTACCTTGCCCTCCATGATGCTCCCAACCTCAGGCTCTACTCCCATATTGCGTCCTGTTTCTCCCTTCTCAGGTTTCGTTTGTCCGCCGAAGGCGGAAAGATATTCAGATGATCGGCAGGGCGCGACGCGCCCGTGCCGCTCAATTGCTCACATCGTAGAACACACGGTCCCCCGGGGCAACCAGACCCAGCTCATCCCGGGCGATTTGCTCCATCTGCTCCTGAGTGCCGCCGCCGTCGATGGCTTTTTGCAGATGATCGTTGCCCTGCTGGCTGCTGCGAACCTGCTCGCTCAGCAAAACCTTCTGGGTTTCCGCCTGCTCCACCTGCGTCCGCAGTCGGTATAGCTGTAACCCCAGCGCGACGATGAGCGACGCCAGCAGCAGCTTTCCGAACAGACCCAGCCTGAGCTGCCGACGGCTTTTTTTGGGCGCGCCTGTCTTTGCCACGGCTGCTCCCTCCCCGACCAATTTTGTAACGCCGACACGCAATTTTCTCTATTGTATAGCATTTTTTCATAAAAAGAAAGATGTTTTTCAGGCGAAGGCTCATTTTTTTGGAGAAATTTTTCAGCCAAATCCAAGGGATTTGCAGCAAATGAAGCAAAAAGTCCAGCGTATCGGCCCAAAAATCCCAAATCGGACGCAGGAGCGCGGAAAACAGCGTGAAAAACAGCACCGTGCCGCCAAGGGTGCCCACCAGCGCGAAAATGCGGAGCTGCCCCTGAGTTCGGTTCAGGGCGAAGAGAAACAGCGCCGCTGCTGCCCACAGGCAGTAAACCGCGTCCAGCACCCAGGCGAATCGGGGCAGGCGAAGACGGAAGGGGCGAAGCAGATCGTGGGCCACCCCGATGGCCAGCCCCAGCAGAATCGACTGGAGAAAGATCCCCAGTTGCTGGTCCACAAAGTTCCGCATATCATCCCAGCAGCCGCCGCAGCAGCCCTCCCCGGCTTGCGGACGGCTCCTCATAGGAGAGGGAATCGATTTTCCCATCCACCCGCAGCTCGCCGCCCTCCAGTGAGAGCTGGCCGATGTGCAGCTCCTCCCCCGTCACCACCAGCGTTCCGGCGGCGGTGGACATGACAATCCCCGTCTCGTCAAACCGCTCCACATCCTCCACGCCGGAGACAATCAGGTGCTCCCGTCCATTGAGCTCAACGCGATGGGCCTGCGGCATGGCGTTTCCATAGTCGTTCATCTTACGTCCCTCCCCGGTCTGCGCCGGTCCAAGCCGGCGGTCACACCATTCTATGGGAGAGAGCGGCGGATTATGCCCCGCCGGTAATTTCACGGTACAGGCCCGCCGCGTCCGCCTGACGGATGTTCTCCGAAACCGCCAGAACCTCCACCGTTAAGGTCCGCACGCCGAACCGCAAAGAGAGCACATCGCCCACCTTCACCTCGTAGCTGGCCCTGGCAGGCTTTCCGTTGACCATTACAAGGCCGTTGTCGCAGGCCTCGTTGGCCACGGTGCGCCGCTTAATCAGCCGCGCGGTTTTGAGATATTTGTCCAGCCGCATAAAATGCTCCTTCTTAAAACTTCCTGAAAACCTTGGATTGGAAAACGCGCGGGGGGACTTTCGTCCCTCCGCGCGAGGCGTTTATTTGGCGATCCGCGCTTACTTCGCGACGGTGTCCTTCAGCGCCTTGCCGGCCTTAAAGGTGGGGATCTTGGAGGCGGGAATCTTGATCTCCTCCTTGGTCTTGGGGTTGCGGCCGATGCGCTCGGCGCGGCTCTTCACTTCAAAGGAACCGAAACCAACCAGCTGGACCTTGTCGCCCTCTTTCATGGCGGTGGTAATCGCGTCCAGCGTGGCGGCAATAACAGCCTCGGCTTCTTTCTTGGAAACCTCCGTCTTGGCGGCAACAGCGTTGATAAGCTCAGCTTTGTTCATTTGTATTTCCTCCTATTAAATTCACATCTTCCAGAATATATCTCAAAGCGAAGTCCGCTTTTAAGATTCGTGTTTTTTGGCCCGCTCCCACAGGGCCGTCTTTTCCGCAAAGGGAAGGGAAGCAAGGTCTTCCTCGGCGTGTTCCTCCACAAAGCGGAAGCGGCGGGCAAACTTGTCGCACCCGGCGTGCAGCGCCTCCTCGGGGTCTATCCCGTAGCGCTGGGCAATCCGCGCGGCCACAAACAGCACGTCGCCCACCTCTTCGCGGATGCCGTGGGGCGCGTCCACAGGGCGGGCGGCGTCCTCCGCTGCCGCGCGGAGCTCGGCAACCTCCTCGGAGAGCTTGTCCATCGCGCCGGAGGCCTCCGGCCAGTCGAATCCGGCATTGGAAGCCTTGCGCTGGATTTTTTCGGCCCGCCACAGGGCGGGAAGGGTTTTGGCGACCGCATCCACCGCGTCCGCGGCAGAGGCCTGCCCCTTCTCCCTGCGCTTCATGGCCTCCCAGCGGGCCGACTCCTCGGCGGAGTCTTTCACCTCTTCGGAGCCGAACACATGGGGGTGGCGGTAAATCAGTTTTTTGCAGATACCGTCCGTCACGTCGTCCATGGTGAAGCCGCCCTGCTCTCGCTCCAACTGGGCGTGAAACACCACCTGCAACAGCACGTCGCCCAGCTCCTCGCACAGGGCCGCCGGGTCGCCCCGGTCGATGGCCTCCGCAGTCTCGCAGCACTCCTCCAAAAGGTTTCGCCGGAGGGAAGCATGATCCTGCTCACGGTCCCAGGGACAGCCGCCGGGAGAGCGAAGCAGCTCCATGATCCGAAGAAGGTCCTCATATCCGTATCGGGGCTTACATTGAAAATCTATCATATCTTTTCTGCCTTTGCAAGATAAATTCACGGGAAATCCTTGATTGTTCAGGTTTTTTTTCACTTCAGCCTTAAAATTTTGGCCAACTTTTTGCCATGGGGCACGGATTCCAGATCCTCCGCCCGGAGAATCCGCAAAGCCAACACCAAAATGCCGTACACCACACCCGCCACCGCAATGGCGCCCAAGGTAGCCGCAGCACCGGCCAGATATCCGGAGCCGGGGCCCGCCAGCAGACGGCTGAGAAGGCCGTGGGCCGCCCAAGCGGAGAGGCCCATCGCCACGGAGGCAATGGCCGGTTTTGCAAAAATCTGGAGATACCGGGGTTTTTCCGGCGAGTATTTCCACACAAAGTACAGGTTAAATCCGGCGATGACCAGATAGCAGCAAAGGGTGGAGATGGGGGCGCCCATGATATTGATGGACGGCGTGCCCACCAGAACATAGTTCATGGCAATTTTGGTGACGCCGCCGGCAACCATGGTGTAAATAGGGATTTTCTCCTTGCCGTAGGACTGCAAAATGGCGTTGGTCAGGTTCATCAGGCAGATGAAAATGCATGCCACGCCCTGCACCCGCAGCAGCGGTGCGCAGGCAATGGCGTCCTGAACCTGCGCGGGATACAGCAGCAGCAAAATCGGCCCGGACAGCACGCTTAACCCCACGCCCGCGGGAATGGCCAGCAGGGCGATCAGCCGCAAAGCGGAGGAGACGACACGGTTGGCACGCTGGTGTTCATGCCGCGCCAGCGCCGCCGCCACAAAAGGAATCAGGCTCATGGTCACGGGGAAAACGAAGGAGGGCGGCAGATTCACAAGGTCCGTGCCGTAGCCGTATTGCCCAAACAGTACGCTTGGCGCGGCGGGAAGCTGGTTTTCGATATCGGCCAGCCGGCGCAGGACAATGGTGGTATCCAGCATGGTCAGAAGACTCATGGCGGAATTACTCAGCGTGATGGGAATGCCGATGTGCAGAACCTGCTTCATCAGCGTGCCGCTGGAAGGGGGCACATCGTCGGAAAGTGCCGGATTGTCCCGATGACGAAACAGATAGAGCGCCATAAAGCCAAGGGCAATGATTTCGCTGACCGTGACGCCTAGGATGGCGCCGGCGGCGCCGTAAGCTACGCCCATTCGTGCCACGCGGATGAGATACCACGCCAGCGGCAGGCCCACGCCCAGCTTGAAGGTGACCTCAATGACCTGAGACTTGGCGGTGGGCGTCATGTTGCCCTGTCCCTGCGTGTAGCCCCGCATACAGGCCAGAAGGCTGACGCACAAGATGGTGGGCGCCAGCGCCCGGATGGCGGGGGCCGCCATGGGCTGGCGCTGGAGGTCGGCCAGTTGGGAAGCCCCGAAAAACATCAGCAGCGAGCCGATAAGGCCGATTCCCAGAAACAGCCAGATTGCCGTGCGGAACAGCTTGCGTTTTTCGTTTTCCCGCCCTGTGGCGTGGGCCCGGCTGGTGAGCTTGGAAATGGCAAGGGGAAGTCCCGCCGTGGACACGGTCATCAGGACGTTGAAAATATCGTAGGCCACCTTGAAATAGGTCTTGCCCTCGGCACTGAGAAGGTTGTTCACCGGAATGCGGTAAACCGCGCCCACGAGCTTTACAATGGCCACGGCGGAGGCTAAAATCGCCGCGCCGCCGAGAAAAGACTGCTTTTTCGCGTTATTCGCCATGAAGTTACCTCAATTTTTTTCAAAAGGTTGGAGCTATTTCTCCAACAAGGATATGCGCGCGTTCCGCCGTCATGTCTCCGTCACAGGCGGGTCCCGCAGTGGCGGCAGAAAACGTCGCCCTGCTTCGGTCCAAACCCGCACAGGGGGCATACCCGGGGTTCACTCTGCCGCAGCCGCGCAATCTCCGCGTTGGCGCGGTCCAGCTCCGCATTCACCTCGTCAATTTCACGCAGCTTGCCAAGCAGTGTGTCGGAGTCGGCAATTTTGCCGGTGTGGGTTCCGTACACCATGGAGCCCACCTCCTGCAAAAGCGCGCTCCGC
>JAEWML010000218.1 GCA_023393155.1 Bacillota bacterium | reverse complement strand
GGCCATGCCGCAGTCCACGACGATCATCTCGCCGCCGTATTCGTAGACGGTCATGTTCTTGCCGATCTCGTCAAGCCCCCCGAGGGGGATAATTTTCAGTTTTTCTGCCATAAATTCAGAGAACTCCTTTATATAAAATAAGTAAAAATCATGGAAAAATCTCAGGATGTACGGCGGAAAACGTATGCCAAAGTGGGGTGCGAGAGCCATTTGCACCGCAAAAAGCCGCACCAAACTAAGGACGGTCCAACTTCGTCCGGCCCCGTCTCGCCGGCGGAAGAATGAACTGCGTCCGCGCTGTACCCTGTGAGATTGTCCGTTTATTAAACCGGGATGGGACCGCGGTCCTGCCCAGTGAAATACAAAAACATCAGCGGGCTGCGGCGGCTGCAAGGGGCGAAAATGCCCGGCTCAGCGGCCTGCGCGCAGACTCCCGAATGATACTGTATAGGATAGTATAGCACATGCCCCCAGCTTTGTATACACCTTTTTAAAAAATTGGGGGAGGGTCGAAAACAGAAAAAATCTTGCCCGAAAAACAAAGGGGTGGTATACTAATAAAATCTATGGCTTAGGAGCATCGCCGCGCGGGCCGCGCCGCTCCGGAGGAGGGCAACCGATTATGAATAAAAAGTTTTCCCGGCTGCTGGAGCCCAATTTAAAACTCTATTTTCTGTGCCTGCTGCTGTTTGCGGCGGTGACCGTTCCGGTGCAGCCGCTGCTGGCGGCGGCGGAGGGCGCGGTCACGGTGGCAATGTATCTTTTTTTCCGCTCCAGCACCCAGAAGCGCAAGCAGGGAATTTTGCAGTATATCAACAGCCTGACCGGCAGCGTGGACGCCGCCAGCAAATCCACCCTGATTAACTCCCCCCTGCCCATCATGGTTTTTCGCCCGGACACCGGCGAAATCATCTGGAGCAACGAGGACTTTTTGCAGCTTGTAGGCGTGCGGGAGCATCTGTTTGAAATTAAGGTGGAGGATACGGTGCCGGGGATGCCGGTTGCGTGGCTGCTGGAGGGGAAGCAGGAGTGCCCCGACCGGGTGGTGATGAATAACCGCCGCTTCCGGGTATATGGCAGTCTTGTCCGGGCCAAGGACCGGGACGGCACCCAGAATCTGGTGGCCACCACCTACTGGGTGGACACCACGGAATACGACGCTATGCGGGAGAAGTTTGAGCTTTCCCGCCCTGTGGTGGCGCTTTTGAATGTGGATAACTACGAGGAGTTGATGAAGGTCAGCGGCGAGGCCCAGCGCAGCGCCATTCAGGCCCAGATTGACGAAAAGCTGACGGCGTGGGCGGTGGACACGGGGCTTTTGGTGAAGACCAACCGGGACCGCTACCTTCTTTTGACGGAGGAAAAGGATTATGCCCCTCTGGTGGCGGAGAAGTTCTCTGTGCTGGATTCCATGCGGGAAATCGGCGGCGAGGGGTCCCATCCCACGCTGTCCATCGGCGTGGGCCGGGAGGCCGACGGGATGGCGGAGCTTTACAAAAACGCGTCTTTGTCGCTGGAGATGGCGCTGAGCCGGGGCGGCGATCAGGCGGTGGTCCGGGGCAAGCTGGATTTTGAGTTTTACGGCGGACGGACCAAAAGCCCCGAAAAGCGGACAAAGGTAAAATCCCGGGTCATGGCCAACGCGCTGGGCGAGCTGATGAGCGACGCGCGGCAGGTTTATATTATGGGCCACTCCTTTGCGGATATGGACGCGGTGGGTGCGGCGGCGGGCCTTTGCTGCGCGGCCCGGAAGCTGGGAAAGCACCCTCAGGTGGTGATCGACCTGAATCACAACGCGGCGGAGGCCGTGCTGGAAAAGCTGCGGAGCCGGGCGGAATACGCCGGTGTGTTCGTGGGCGGCAGCGAGGCCCTTTTGCGGATGCAGCCGGGGGCGCTGCTGATCGTGGTGGACACCAACCGGCCGGACTTTGTGGAAAGCCCCGCCGTGCTGGAGGCCTGCAACCGGGTGGCGGTCATCGACCACCACCGCCGGGCCGCCAGCTACATCGAAAACGCCGTGCTGAATTTCCACGAGCCGTATGCCTCCTCCGCCTCGGAGCTGGTGACGGAGCTTTTGCAGTATCTGGTGGAGCCCAGCGACCTTCTTCCGGAAGAAGGGGAGGCGCTGCTTGCCGGTATCGTGCTGGATACAAAGCATTTCACCATGCGCACCGGAGGCCGGACCTTTGAGGCGGCGGCCTTCCTGCGCCGGGCAGGGGCGGACACCAGCGCGGTGCAGCGCCTGTTTCAAAACGATTTGACGGAGATGGTTTCCCGCTACGATATCATCCGTCAGGCGGAGCTGTACCGGGATGACATCGCCGTGGCCACCGTGACGGAGGACGGCGTGGAGCGGGTGGCGGCGGCGCAGGCCGCCGACGAACTGCTGACGCTCAAGGGCGTGCAGGCCTCCTTTGTAATCTACCGGGACGGGGAGAGCGTTTTGATGTCCGCCCGGTCCCTGGGGGATATCAATGTGCAGGTAATTCTGGAGACGCTGGGCGGCGGCGGCAACTCCACCACCGCCGGCGGGCGGGTGGAGGACAGCGATCCCGAAACCGTTCGGGAAAAGCTGCTGGAGGCCGTGGACGATTATCTGAAAAAATAAAAGATCCCCTGCGGGATCGGACAAATAAGGAGAGATATCGATGAAAGTGATTTTGATGCAGGATGTGAAGGGCCAGGGAAAGAAGGGCCAGATGGTGGAGGTTTCCGAGGGCTACGCCCGGAATTTCCTGCTGCCCCGGAAGCTTGCCACCGCCGCCACGGCGGACGCGGTCAACACCATGAACATGAAGGAAAAGGCCCGCAAAGCCGAGGAAGCCCGCCAGAAGGCCGAGGCCGAGGCCACGGCGGAAAAGCTGAAGGAGTGCCCCGTCAAGGTCACCGCCAAGGCCGGGACCGGCGGGCGCCTGTTCGGCGCCATCACCACCAAGGAGATTTCCGAGGAGCTGATGAAGCAGTACGGCGTGGATATCCCCAAGCAGAAGCTGGCGCTGGAGGACCCCATTAAGGCCTTCGGCAACTATGAGGTCCGGGCCAAGCTGGGCTTCGAGGTGAGCGGCACCGTGTACGTGTCCGTCTACGAGGAGAAATAAGCG
>JAEWML010000206.1 GCA_023393155.1 Bacillota bacterium | reverse complement strand
CCCCTTCGGCACGGGTGCCTACGCCTCCCGGCAAACCTATATCGGCGGCTTTTCCATCATGCAGACCGGACTTGCCCTGCGGGACCGGATTTTGCAGATTGCCCACGACCAAACCCGCATGCCGGTTTCCAATTTGGATTTGGCAGACGGCAATATTGTCCGCAAATCTGACGGGCGGATTTTGAAAACGCTGGGAGATTTGGCCATGGAGGCGCTGTACTCCGTGGAGGACAGCCACCACATCACCGCCGAAACCACCGCCAGCATCCGCACCAACGCCTATTCCTTCGGCTGCTCCTTTGCCGAGGTGGAGGTGGATATCCCCATGTGCAAGGTAAAGCTTTTGGAGCTGGTGAACGTCCACGACTGCGGCACCCTCATCAACCCCCAGCTTGCGGAGGCGCAGGTCCACGGCGGCATGTCTATGGCCATCGGCTACGGATTGTCCGAGGAGCTGAAATTTGACGAAAAGACGGGAAAGCCCCTGAACGACAACCTGCTGGACTACAAGCTGTCCACCTTCTTGGACCATCCCCATCTGGAGGGGCAGTTTGTGGAAAACGCGGAGCCCACCTCTCCTTATGGGACCAAGGCGCTGGGCGAGCCCCCCGCCTGCTCCGGCGCACCCGCCATCCGCAACGCGATTTTAAACGCCACGGGCGTATCCATTGACCGCTGCCCCATCACGCCCCATGTGCTGTACGCGGAGTTCCGCGCGGCGGGGCTGATTCAGGACTGAGAGGAGGAAGACGATATGTATGATATGAAAGCCCTTTACGAGGCAACGACCGTGGAAGAGGCCGTCTCCCTCCGCATGGAGCATCCGCAGGCCCAGATTATTGCCGGCGGGTCCGACGTGCTGGTTCAGATGCGGGAGGGAAAGCGGGCCGGCGCGGAGCTTATTTCCATCTACGGCATCGACGCTCTGCGGGGAGTTAGTCTGGAGGAGGACGGAACCCTTCGCATCGGCTCCCTCACCAGCTTTTCCCACATTACCAAGCACCCCCTGATTCAAAAATACGTCAACGTGTTGGGTCAGGCGGTGGATCAGGTGGGCGGGCCGCAAATCCGCAACATCGGCACCATCGGAGGGAACACCTGCAACGGCGTGACCTCCGCCGATTCCGCCGCCACGCTGTTTGCCTGGGACGCGGTCATCGAGCTCACCGGGCCGGAGGGAGTGCGCCGTCTTCCCATTCAGGAGTTTTATATTAAGGCCGGTAAGGTGGACATCCGGGAGGGCGAAATTCAAACCGCCGTCCTGATTCCCCGGGAAAGCTATGAAAACGCCTATGGCCACTATATCAAATACGCCATGCGCAACGCCATGGACATCGCAACGCTTGGCACCTCCGTGAACGTGCGGCTGTCCGCCGACAAAAAGACCGTAGAGCGGGCGCGGGTGGCCTTTGGCGTGGCGGGTCCCATCCCCCTGCGGGCGGAAACGGCGGAGAAAACGGCAGCCGGTCAGCCGGTATCCGAGGAATTGGCCGAGCGGTTTGCCCAGGCGGTGAAAGAGGATATCAACCCCAGAGACAGTTGGCGCGCCAGCCGGGACTTCCGGCTGCACATCGCCGTTGAGAGCGCCAAGCGGGGATTTATTGAGAGCGTTCGGCTGGCGGGAGGTGCGCTGTGATGGAAAAGCATGTGATGCAGTATAAAACCGTCCGCTTCACCCTCAACGGCAAAGAGGTCGAGCGGGTGGTGGACACGCGGGCGTCTTTGACGGATATGCTCCGCAACGACTTTCGCATGACCTCGGTGAAAAAGGGCTGCGAGGTGGGCGAATGCGGCGCGTGCAACGTCCTCATCGACGGCGAGGCGTTTAACTCCTGCATATACCTTGCGGTCTGGGCGGATGGCAAGTCCATCCGCACGCTGGAGGGCCTTCTGGGCCCCAACGGCGAGCTGGCCGACATTCAGCAGGCCTTTGTGGACGAGGCCGCCATTCAGTGCGGTTTCTGCTCCCCCGGCTTCATTCTCACCGCCGTGGAGATTCTGGAAACCGGCGAGGAATATACGGACGACCAGTTGCGTAAGCTGCTTTCGGGCCATCTGTGCCGCTGCACAGGGTATGAAAACATCCTGCGGGCGGTGAAAAAGACCATGTATCGCAGACTGGGAAAGCCCATGCCCGAAGGAAACTGACCGAACCGGCCAAGCGTTGCCGTAAGAGAGGGGAATCGCTTTTATGAGAACCGTAGTCACCATTGGCCGCCAGCTTGGCAGCGGGGGCCGGGAAATTGGCCTGCGCCTTGCAAAAAAGCTGGGGATTCCCTTCTATGACAAGGAACTGCTGCGCAAGGCGGCGGAAGAGAGCGGCCTGAGCGAGAAGCTGTTTGACAGCTTTGATGAGCGGCCAAAAAGCCTGCTGTATTCCATCGCCATGGACTCCTATATGTTCGCCCTGCCGGGCGCGGGCGTCAGCGACTCGCTGGAGCAGCAGGTGTATCAGGCCACCTTTGGCGCTATCCGCCGCGCGGCGGGAGACGGTCCCTGCGTCATCATCGGCCGCTGCGCTGACTATGCGCTGGAGGACCGGGACAACGTGTTGAATCTGTTCATCCACGCGCCGCTGGAGCGGCGGATTGCCATGGAGGCCCGGCGGCAGAAGCTGGAGCTTGAGCAGGCCCGCCAGCAGATTCTTCGGACGGACAAACGCCGCGCCAACTACTACGAGTATTACTCCGCTAAAAGGTGGGGTGCCGTGGACAGCTACGACTTCTGTCTGGACAGCAGTATCTTCGGGTACGAGGGCACTGTGGAGCTGATTGAGACCCTGATTCGGATGAAGGAACGCTGATAAACCCCGCAAAGTAACATTCCGCCGCCCGGAAAGGCCATTGGCTTTAACCGGGCCGCAGGATTGAGGTATTAAAAAGGCCGGAGCAAAATTGCTCCGGCCTTTTTTGCATTGAGGCGGTACATAACCCCACAGACAGCAGGCGCGCCCATATCAAACGGCCAGATGCTGACCACTCCCCTCCCCCTGCCGGATATCCTGTCCATGGGATCCCATCCGGTGAACTACGCAATTACTCAGATTCTTCTCACCATCCCGGTACTGTGGTTCGGGCGGAGCTATATGATCAGCGGGCTGAAAGCCCTGTGGCACCGCAATCCCAATATAGATTCTCTGGTAGCCATCGGCAGCACTTGCTCGTTTTTATACTCCCTTGCCATGACCTATCTGATTTCCGACGTTCCCCACCACATTCATCACCTCTACTATGAGTCCGCGGCAGTGGTGCTGACCCTGATCATGGTGGTCAAATTTTGGGAGAGCCGCAACGTGCAGAAGACCAAGGGCGCGATTACCCGGCTGATGGACCTGCGTCCCGACGTAGCCATTTTGCCGGAGAGCGGCACGGAGGTGCCTACCCCCTCTTTGAAGGCCGGGGACCTGATTCTCGTGAAGCCCGACGCAAAAATCGCCGCCGACGGCACTGTGACCAAGAGCGAGAGCAGCGTCAACGAGGCCATGCTCACCGGCGAAAGCCTGCCGGGGGAAAAAGCGGAAGGCAGCTCCGTCATCGGCGGCAGCATCAACGGCGACGGGGTGCTGTACGTCTCCGTAACCCGTGTGGGCGAGGACTCCACTCTGTCCAAAATCATCCGCTTCGTGGAGAATGCGCAGGGGAAAAAGCTCCCATCTCCCGGGTAGCGGACAAAGTGGCGGGGATATTTGTCCCAGTGGTCATCGTGATTGCCATATTGGCTGCCGCCGTCTGGCTCATGGCGGGGCAGGACTTCCCCTTTGCCCTGCGGGTGTTCACCACCGCGCTGGTCATCGCCTGCCCCTGCGCTTTGGGCCTTGCCACGCCCACCGCCATTATGGTGGGAACCGGCCTTGGCGCTTCCAACGGCATTTTGATCCGCAGCGGCGAGGCGCTGGAAATCACCCATAAGACCTCCGCCGTGGTGCTGGATAAAACCGGCACCGTCACCGAGGGAAAACCAGCGGTGAGGGAGATTCTTCCCCTTGGCATGGAGGAAAACCAGCTTTCGGCCATGGCGGCGGGCGTGGAGTCCGTTTCTCAGCATCCCTTTGCCTCCCCCATCGTGTAGGAGGCAAAGCACCGGGAACTGTCCGCCCAGGACGCGCCGGAAAATTTGAAAATCTGTCCGGCCGGGGCCTGCGGGCCGAGATGGCCCACGGAACCGTCCTTGCGGGCAACCGCAGGCTGATGGAGGAGTCCGGCGTGGACGAGGTGGTGGCGGAGGTGCTGCCGGGGGAGAGGGCCGGAATCATCCGCCGCCTTCAGGAAGAGGGCCAGACCGTGATGATGGTGGGCGACGGCATCAACGACGCGCCGGCCCTTGCCCAGGCGGACATCGGCTGCGCCATCGGAAACGGAAACGACGTAGCCATCGAGTCCGCACAGGTGATTCTTATGCGGGGCGACTTGAAGGATGTGGCCCGGGCCATCCGGCTTAGCCGCCTGACCATCCGGAACATCAAGCAAAACCTGTGTGGTGCAGGATATTCAGTCCGGTCGCACCGAGGCGGTGGACGAACTGATGAACACCCTGCAAAAGCTGATGAAGTGAACGGCTCGCTTTCGCGGACCGCAAGCGATAAAATGAAACAACTTATAAAGGAGACATGTATATGAAACCCATTTCCGTACCCGACATGATGTGCGAAAACTGCGTCCGCCGTATTACGGAGGCCCTGACCAAAGAGAACCTTAAATTTGAGGTTTCTCTGGAGAAAAAGAATGTGACGGTGGGCGGCGACGAGAGAGCCGTGAAGACCGCCATCGGCGAGCTGGAGGATCTGGGCTTTACGCCCACCTCAAGCTGCAAAATGGGCGCAGCAAATCAGGCTGCGCCCATTTTACTCTCCCGGGCAAACCATTCGGCACACAAAGGCCGAGGGCGGAAGCTTCGCTTCCGCCCTCGGTTAATTCTGATTGGGTTAACGGTTATACCCCCCGTTGAAGAAGTAGTTGAAGAGGTCTTCCATGCTGCCGCCATAGCTGTTGCCCCCGCCCTGAGACGGCTGCTGCGTCTCCTGCTGGGGGACTTGAGTTTCCTCGCTGTCGGCAGGCACGCTGTCCCAAGTTACCTCCACCGTCTGATACTCTCCCGCCCGGTAGATGGTAAAGGTAGAGGTGTCCCCGGCGGAATAGGACTTTTTCAAAGCCACCAGATCCTCCGAGGTGGCAATGTCAGTATCGTCCACCTTGGTAATCACGTCGCCCATTTTCAGCCCCGCCTTGTCGGCGGCGCTGCCCTCCTCCACGGAGTAGACAAACACGCCCTCAGTCACATCATAGCGGTACTGCGCCGCCATCTGGGCGGTCATGGTGCCCTGATTGATGCCGAGATAGGGCTTGTTGGTGACATAGCCGTTGGTCATGATGTCCTGAATCATGGCCAGCACATCGTTCATGGGAATAGCGAAGCCCAAACCCTCCACGGATTGGCTGGAATAGGAGGAGTACTTGGCGGACACGATGCCCACCACCTCGCCGTACTGGTTGAACAGGGGGCCACCGGAGTTGCCGGGATTGATGGATGCGTCGGTCTGGATCATGTTAAAGGGAGTACCGTCCACGTTGATGGCCCGGTTCACGCTGGAAACCATTCCGCCGCTCATGGAGAAGGTGAGGTCGCCCAGCGGGTTGCCCACCGCCAGCACATGGTCGCCCACATTCAGCGTGTCGCTGTCGCCCATGGTCACGGGCTGGAGCGCCGAGGCGCCGATTTTCAAAACCGCAATGTCATACTGCTGGTCGCTTCCAATGATCGACGCGTCATAGGTATCGCCGTTGTAAAGCGTCACCTTCACGGTGTTGGCGTTGGCCACCACATGCTGGTTGGTGACGATATAGCCGTCGGCGGTCAGGACAAAGCCGGACCCGGCGGAGGCTGTCTCCACGACCTGCCCGAAGTAATTGGTCCCGGAACTTCCTGTGGTACTGATGGAAACCACGGAGTTGACGTTGGCCGCGTAGACCTCCGCGTCGGTCATGGCGCTTTTCCCGTCCACCGCCTTGACGGAGACGGTGGCGGCAGTGCGGCTGGACATGTACACATCGGTGGAATTTCCGCCGCCGAAACCACCCCACACGGCTACCCCCGCTCCCGCCGCACCGCCAAGCAGGGCGCAGCTCAGGGCCAGAGCCACAATTTTCGCGCCCCCGCGGTTCTTTTTCGCTTTTTTCCCGGGGCCCTCGTCCCGGCTCTCCCGGTATGGAGCGTCCACCGCCGTCCGGGCGTCCCATGGCTCGCTGCCGTCTTTGCGATAAGTGTAATGATACAGATTCTTTTCGTCGTTATACACAATGATTTCCTCCTGATGTATATTCGGCGTCGTCTCCTGCCTGTTTTATAAAACAAGTATCACGGAGAGACATGTCGTACAGATGAACGGAATATAAAAAATTTTTAAAACTTAAAAACAGGCCGTC
>JAEWML010000174.1 GCA_023393155.1 Bacillota bacterium | reverse complement strand
GTCCAACGTGGTAATCCAGTCCTCCGTCAACTCTCTGGGGGAGATTGTCATGGCGGGCAGCGCCGCCTCCAGCAATATCGAAGGGTTTGTATACGTGGCGATGAATGCGGTCTATCAGGCAACGCTGTCTTTTACCAGCCAGAATGTGGGCGCGGGGCGACTGGATCGTGTCAACCGCATTTTGCTGACCGGGCAGGGCTGTGTGACGGCCACGGGCCTGGTGCTGGGTGTGGGCGCGTGGCAGGGGGGACGGCTTTTGCTTGGTATCTACTCCGGGGACGCGGCGGTGGTGGAGGCGGGTTTTGTGCGCCTTGGCATCATCTGCGGACCCTATTTTATCTGCGGCATGATGGACACTATGGTAGGCGCCCTGCGGGGTCTTGGCTACTCCGTGATGCCCATGATGGTGTCGCTGATGGGCGCCTGCGCGCTGCGTCTGGTGTGGATTGCCACTGTCTTTCAGATTCCGGCGTATCACACGCCGGAGTGCGTTTACTGGTCCTATCCCCTCTCGTGGGTAGTGACCCTTTTGACCCATGTGCTCTGCTACCTCTGGGCAAAGCGCCGGGCGGACCGCCGCTTTACCGAAACGCAGGCGCGGCAGGAAGCTGCGGAGATTTCAAACTAAAATACTAAATAGGGTATTGCAAATTGGATGGATACACTATATAATGTGGTTGTTACAAAACCGTTTGGTTGACATAAAAGAAAGTTGGGAAGAAGTTTTTGGCTTTTCGACAAAAGGGAGCGGCAGAAACATTATGAAAATTATCAAAAGAAACGGCAGTGAAGCGGGCTTTGACCGGGAAAAAATCGCAGCGGCGGTTGAAAAGTCGAACCTTGCGGGCGGGCAGGCGCCGGAGCTGTCGGCGGCCCAGGTGGAGCAGATCGCGCTGAATGTGGAAACCACGGCGGAGAAGGTTGGACGGACGCTGAACGTGGAGGAAATTCAGGAGCTGGTGGAGACAGAGCTGATGCGCCACAGCGCCTATGAAACGGCGAAGCGCTATATCCGCTACCGCTATACCCGGACGCTGGCCCGGGCCGCCAACACCACCGATAACCAGATTCTCAGCCTCATCGAGTGCAACAATGAGGAGGTCATGCAGGAAAACTCCAATAAAAATCCCACGGTGAACTCCGTCCAGCGGGACTATATGGCGGGCGAGGTGTCCAAGGACATCACCAAGCGCCTGCTGCTGCCCACGGAAGTTGTGCAGGCCCATGAGGAGGGCGTGATTCATTTCCACGACATGGACTATTATGCCCAGCACATGCACAACTGCGACCTTGTCAATCTGGAGGATATGCTGCAAAACGGGACGGTGATTTCCGGCACGCTGATTGAAAAGCCCCACAGCTTTTCCACCGCCTGCAACATCGCAACGCAGATTATCGCGCAGGTGGCCTCCAGCCAGTATGGCGGGCAGTCCATTTCTCTTGCCCATCTGGCCCCCTTCGTGCAGGTCTCCCGGGAGAAAATCCGGGGCGACGTGCTGGCGGAGGCCGCCGCCATGGGCGGCCATCCCGACGGGGAGGTTTTGAACCGGATTGTGGAAAAGCGCCTCCGCGCGGAAATCCGCCGGGGTGTGCAGACCATTCAGTATCAGGTGGTGACGCTGCTGACCACCAACGGGCAGGCTCCCTTTGTGACCGTGTTCATGTATCTGGGCGAGGTGTCCGATCCCCAGACCAAGCGGGACCTGTCGGTCATTATCGAAGAGACGCTGACCCAGCGGTATCAGGGCGTGAAAAACGAGGCGGGCGTGTGGATTACCCCGGCGTTCCCCAAGCTCATTTACGTGCTGGAGGAGGACAATGTCCGCCCCGGAACGCCCTATTACTACCTGACGGAGATGGCGGCCAGATGCACCGCCAAGCGGATGGTGCCGGACTATATCTCCGAGAAGGTCATGCTTCAGAACAAAATTGACAAAAACGGACAGGGCCACTGCTATACCTGCATGGGCTGCCGTTCGTTCCTCACGCCCTATGTGGACCCCGAGACGGGAAGCCCCAAGTATTACGGACGGTTCAATCAGGGCGTGGTCACCATCAATCTGGTGGATGTGGCCTTGTCCTCCGGCGGAGACATGGCCCGTTTTGAGGAGATTTTTTCCCAGCGGCTGGAGCTTTGCTACCGGGCGCTGATGTGCCGTCATAAGCGGCTGAAGGGCACTTTCTCCGACGCGGCTCCCATCCTGTGGCAGTACGGCGCGCTGGCCCGGCTGAACAAGGGCGAAACCATCGATAAGCTGCTTTACGGCGGGTATTCCACCCTGTCTCTGGGCTATGCGGGACTTTACGAGTGCGTGAAGTACATGACCGGAAAATCCCACACAGACCCCGAGGCCACGCCCTTCGCCCTTTCAGTGATGCACCGGCTCAACGAGGCCACCGCCGCGTGGAAGGCCAAGGAGAACATCGACTTCTCCCTGTACGGAACGCCGCTGGAGTCCACCACCTACCGGTTTGCCAAGTGCCTGCAAAAGCGGTTCAGCATCGTTCCCGGCGTGACGGACAAGGCCTATATCACCAACAGCTATCACGTCCACGTGTCCGAGGAGATTAACGCCTTTGACAAGCTGGAGTTTGAGTCCCAGTTCCAGGCGCTGTCTCCCGGCGGGGCCATCAGCTATGTGGAGGTTCCCAACATGCAGGAGAACATCCCCGCGGTTTTAAGCGTGATGGAGTATATCTACGACCACATTATGTACGCCGAGCTGAACACCAAGAGCGACTATTGCCAGACCTGCGGCTATGACGGGGAAATTTCCATTGTGGAGGACGACGGCAAGCTGGTTTGGGAGTGTCCCAAGTGCGGCAGCCGGGACCAGAGCAAGCTGAACGTGGCTCGGCGGACCTGCGGCTATATCGGAACCCAGTTCTGGAATCAGGGCCGGACGCAGGAGATTCGGGAGCGGGTGCTCCACCTGTAAATCAACGGGAAAAAGCCCGCCGGAGAACTTCCGGCGGGACTTTTCGAGGGATACTATGAATTATGCCAATATTAAAACCTGCGACATTGCCAACGGCGTGGGGGTGCGGGTCAGCCTGTTTGTCTCCGGCTGTACCCACGGCTGCCCCGGCTGCTTTAACGCCGAGGCGCAGGATTTTCAATACGGAAAGCCCTTTACCCGGGAGACGGAGGAGCTGGTGCTCCGGGAGCTGGGGCCGTCCTACGTGGCGGGGCTGACGCTGCTGGGGGGCGAGCCCTTTGAGCCGGAAAACCAGCGCGCGTTGCTGCCCTTTCTCCGCAGGGTCCGGGCCGAGTGCCCCGGGAAAACCGTGTGGGCCTTTTCCGGATACACCTGGGAGGAGCTGACGGGGCCAAGCCGCGCCCGCTGCGAGGCGACGGACGAGCTGCTGGCCCTCACGGACGTGCTGGTGGACGGGGAGTTTGAGCAGTCGCTGAAAGATATTTCCCTGCGCTTCCGTGGCAGCGCCAATCAGCGGATCATCGACGTACCCGCGTCTTTGCGGGAGGGAGAGGCCGTCCTCTGGAAGGACTGACAAGAGAAAGTCTCTCCGTTTGCAGAATAGGCGGAGGAGTGCTTGCACAAGCCAGCCGGGTCCGACGTGGCGGAGGAAGCCTGCGTCCCCAGGACAAGCAAAGAATTACCCACAGAGGGCCCCGGAATTTCTTTCCGCGGCCCTCTGTATTTTTACCGCCCCGGGGCTTGGAAATAGGCCGGACCTTCATGGGAAGAACTTGATCGCCGGACAAGGCGGGCGCGTTGCAGGAATACGGTTTTCACGCAGCAGGGACGGGAATTTGGCCGTTTTATGGGCTGCGCTTTAGGAAATTTCCGGGTTTTGCCGGGCATGGGGTTTTAATGACAGAGCTTGGGCGTATTTCCGCCTTCTACCTCGCGCGGCATGGGAGCGGGTTTTTTCGCATATATCCAAAC
>JAEWML010000117.1 GCA_023393155.1 Bacillota bacterium | reverse complement strand
AGCGGGATCGAACCGCTGACCTCCTGACTGCCAGTCAGGCGCTCTCCCAGCTGAGCTAATCCCCCAGATAGTAGAGTGTGCAAATATGAACTTTTTGAACTTGCAGGAACGGGGGTTGCTACACGCTTGTGTTGGGCTCCCCAGCTGAGCTAATTCCCCGAATCCCTTGCCCTGCAACGCTGTGTGGCGGCCAAGGCACTCAGAACAGTTGTCAGTATAGCAAAGAAAAACGGCTTTGTCAACAGGAAAAGCCAAATTTTTTTCGAGGACCTGTTTATCTGTATTTCCCCTTCCGTCGTAGGACGGCGCAGGCCCTTTCCGCCGAAAGGTTCTCCCCTTCCGCGCGGTATAAATTTTTCCGGAAGCGATATACTTCTTCTTGAGGTGATAATGATGGACAACGGTATTTCCTCGGCCATGGCCTTTGGCGCACTGCTGCGGGACAACCCGGAGGCCGCCCGCATTTACGACGCCTGCACTCCCCAGGAAAAGCAGCGGCTCCTGCTTCGGATTGAAAGCACCCCTGAGGAGCAGATGTCGGATCTTGTCTCCAGACTGCACATTGGTCTTTAATACGGATTCACCGCACAAAACGCCTGCGGGGCCGATATGGCCCCGCAGGCGTTTTATAGGCGGATAAATATAAATTTTTACGTGCTTTTTGTAAAAAGAACCCACATTTAATTCTTCGTATCGACTAAATTTTCTTTGTGAAAATGTTTCCTTTCTGTCTTGTATTGTCGAAATCGAGCTGTTATAATTAGCGCAACTAAACTTTTACAATAGGCATTGCTAAAGCATAAGGTTCCGCAGCGCATATACGGCCCTGCACACATCTCGATGTTGAAAGGATGGAGACAGATTATGAAGAGTGTAAAAGAGAGAGCAGAAGCCGTAGGTTCCGCCTCCTTGACCGGTTCCAAACCCGGCCGCAAAAGCGGGCTCGGCGTTCAGGCAAAGCTGCTGATTGCCCTGATTCCCCTTATTGCTGTGGTCATCATCGGAATTTTGGTGATTATTCAGTCTGCGGCCTCCAAAATTCTTTTGGAAAGAGGAGACTCCCTGCTGGAGGCCAACACCGACAATGTGGTCAGCATGGTCCAGACGTGGATGAGCGGCGTCACCTCCACGCTGGACGCCCAGCGCGATACGCTGGAATACATGGCCATGACCCCGGAGGAGGAACTGGCCTACCTTCGGCACGTTGCCGGTACCGACGACGATTTCCCCGACGGCCTCTATTTTGCCACCACGGACGGCACCTTTGTCCACCAGAGCTTCGTTCCCGACGCCAGCTACGAGCCTCGGGAAAGAGTGTGGTATCAGGAGGGCCTGGGCTCCGACAGCTTTGTTTTCGGCTCCGCCTATCTGGATGTTATCACGGGAATGAACGTGGTCAGCGTCTCCTCCGCCATGCACAATAAGAATGGAGGAGTTCGGGGCGTGGCCGCCGCGGACATCTACTTAACCGCGCTTTCCGAAATTGTGAAGCAGGTGCAGCTTGAGCAGACCGGCAGCGCGTTTCTGGTGGACGCCAACACCGATATGATTATCGGCCACAGAGACGACGCCCTTTCGGGTCAGGTTCTCTCAGAGCTTACCGACAATCCCCTCTACACGCAGGTGTCCCAGTGGATTACGGACGGAGTATTCGGACTTCAAACCTTCGGCTCCGGTGACGGCACAATCGCTCTGGACCTCAAACAGGTGCCCGGCTGCAACTGGGTGGCGGTTTCTTACGTCCCCAGAGCGGAGATTTTGCAGGATCTGAACTTCCTGACCACCCTGCTTTCCTCCATCGCGCTGGTATCCATCGTGATCCTCACGGTGATGATTTTTATTATGAGCCGTCTGATTGTCATTATGCCTGTAAAAAAGCTGGACACTGCGGCCCGCCGCATGGCTGACGGCGATTTGACCGTCAAGCTGGACCACCTCTCCGGCGACGAATTTGGTACGCTGACCGCCAACTTTGGAAAAACTGCGGAGCGGCTTCACGATTATGTGGGCTATATCGACGAAATCTCCGCCGTGTTGGACGAGATTGCCGGAGGCAACCTCACCTTCACCCTGAAGCGGGAGTATCTGGGCGACTTTGCCCGCATCAAGGCGTCTCTTGAAAACATCTCCGTCTCTCTGAACCAGACCCTGTCCCAGATCAATCAGGCGTCTGATCAGGTTTCCGTGGGCGCGGACCAGCTCTCCGCCGGAGCGCAGACCCTTTCTCAGGGCGCCACAGAGCAGGCCTCCGCCGTGGAGGAGTTGTCCGCCACCATCGACGATTTGTCTCAGCAGGTGCGCGCAAACGCCTCCGCCTCCCGTAAAACCAGCAACGATGTGGACTTTGCCGCAACCCGTGTTTCCGAGAGCAACGAGCGGATGCAGCAGTTGATTTCCGCCATGAGCGATATCAATGAGCGCTCCGCGCAGATTAGCCGCATCATCAAATCCATCGACGACATTGCGTTCCAAACCAACATTCTGGCCCTGAATGCCGCTGTGGAGGCTGCCCGGGCGGGCGCCGCCGGCAAGGGCTTCGCGGTGGTTGCTGACGAGGTGCGGAATCTGGCCTCCAAATCCGCCGAGGCCGCAAAGGGAACCGCCGACCTGATTCAGGCCTCCACTGAGGCCGTCCAGCGGGGCAGCGCGCTGGCGGACGAAACCGCTTCCTCCCTCCGCTCCACGGTGGAGGACATCAAGGCCGTCACGCAGGCGGTGGACCAGATTGCCCAAGCCTCCGACGAGCAGTCCCGCTCCATTGAGCAGGTTTCTCAGGGCGTAGAGCAGATTTCCCGCGTGGTGCAGACCAACAGCGCCACGGCGGAGGAAACCGCCGCCTCCAGCGAGGAGCTGTCCGCGCAGGCACAGATGCTGCGGGAGCTGGTGGACCGCTTCCGGCTAAAGAACAATTAAGCCCCGCCGTTGTCGCGCACTTCTTCCCCACTGTTCATTTGTATCATTCACGGCAGGCGGAGGGCTCTTTTCCAGCAGAGCCTTGGCACAGCTTCGTTTCGCGCCGGATGCATCCGTTATGCGCAGCTGCGCACATTTGTATATATCAGTAAAGGCTCCGCCGGAACAGCGTTCCGGCGGAGCCTTTTGTATCTCTTTGCTTATTAAAGTTTTCAGATCTTAAAGCTGTAAACAAACTATGGCCTGATAAATTACAGTTTCATTCAGCAGTCCGAAAGGCGAAGCACCCCTGAACCCTCGCAGGCCTGCGGTTCTAAAGGCACACTGTTTTAAAATTCCGCGTCAGGAAAGCTTTTCCTTCAGCGCCTCCCAAAGTTCGATGGACTTGAATTTAATTGCATAGCCGCCCCCGTCCTCGGTGATGAGCTTCACGTCGTCGTCACTCAGTCCCGCGGACATGGCGGTCTGGGCCAGACTGGTGGTGGAGGCCGTGCAAAGGGGCGGAAACACCACGCACCACCAATTGCGCCCCGCTCCCTCGCCAATCAGCACCCGCAGGGCCAGGTAATCACCTGCCGGAAGGGTGAAGTCCTCGTACTCGCGGGTAGGAAAGGTGGTTTCCTCCAGCTCCGCCGTCACGGAATAGGTATACCCCTCCGTGGCGATCTCCTCCGCCGCCAGATTCTGAAGCTCCGGAAGAGCGGTCCGCAGGGCCTTCTCCGCCGACGCCCGGTCCTCCGACGCCTCCAGAATCTCCGTGGCTCTTTCCAACAGCCGGTCCCGGACCCGCAGCTTCAAAGCCTGATCCTCCTCCGAATCAGAGTTTGCAAGAATGTGCAGCCGCACCACCCGGTCCGCCAGCTCCTGCTGGCGGTGGAGAGAGGATATCCCCCACACCAGCGCCGCCGCAAGGCCGATCCCCAGCGCAATTTCCAAAACGCGGCCCGTCCGGCGGGCGCGCCGCTCCTTCGTCTTCTCCATACCGTTTCCGTCCTTTACCTTCCCGCCGCAGGGCGGGTGATGTACCGGGCAATCGGCCCGTTTGTAAAAGTTTGGACAGAAACGCGGAATTTCATACCTCCGGTGCGGGACGGGTTAAAAATGTCTGAGGATACATCGTTTTCAGCGCGTCAAACGCCCGCCGGGCCGCCGCTCCGTCGTCAAACAGGCCGAACACCGTGGGCCCGGAGCCGGTCATCACCGCGCCTGCCGCGCCGAAGAAAAGCAGCCGGGTCTTGATGTCCCCAATCGTCTTCGCCTCCTGCGGTGTGAGAACCTCTTCAAATACGTTGACCATCGATTCCGCCATAGTCCGAAGGTCTTTTCCCAGCAACGCGGCGTGCAGGGCCTCGTGGTCGGGATGCGTCCGCAGCTTCTCCACCCGCACTCGTCCGAACAGCTCCGGCGTGGACAGGCCGAACTCCGGCTTGCACACCACGATCTGGCAGGGCGGCATGGGCGGCCAGTTTGTCAGCCGCTCGCCCCGCCCCTCCGCCAAAGCCGTTCCGCCCCGGATGCAGTAGGGCACGTCGCTGCCGATTCCCACACCCATGGTTTCCAATTCCCGGTCCGTTAGCGCGGGGCGCAGCAGCGTCCGCAGGGCGCGCAAAACCGCCGCCGCGTCGGCGCTGCCCCCGGCCATGCCCGCCTGCGCGGGAATACGCTTTTTAATGGTAATTTCCGCACCGGGCGCAGACCCGGTTTCATCAAAAAATATCCGGGCGGCCCGACCCGCCAGATTATCCTCCCCCTCTGGCAAATCCGTGCCGGGGACGCGGACGAGAATCTTTCCGTCCTCCCGCAGGCGCACCGTCAGCGTGTCCCCCAAGTCCACGGAAATCATGACCATTTTTAAATCGTGATAGCCGTCCGCCCGGCGGCGGAGAATATCCAGCGTTAAATTCAACTTCGCCGGGGCAAAAAGAGTTAATTCCTTCATCATGTTTCCTCCACAATCGGCAAATCCACCACGTCCAGTCCCCGCCGCATGGCATATTCAATGGTATAGCGGGTACCCCCGGGGCTGCCGTCGAACATGGCGATCAGCAGCGACGCGTGATCCACCATATACCGATCCCGGCGCTGCATGCAGCTTGGACTGTATGCGGCGGAAACCACCGTCTCATAATCGCACTGGGCAAGCAACCGCCGATACCGCGCCTGCTCCGCCTCGGACCAGGCGTTTGCCTGCGAGGGACAGGGAATTGCCGCTTCCACCGTCACCTCCGGGTGCCGCTGCTTCAGCTCCAGCACGCACTCGCAGGCATATAGATCGCAGCCCTGCGCCATGCCGCACAGAAAGTGACCGTATCCTTCCGCATAGGCGGCCTCCACCGCATCCAGAAGCCGCCGCTTCAGGGACGCGCAGCGAGGGTCGCTCTCCTCATAGCCCCAGGGCAGCTTTCCCGGTCGATGCCCCGTAAAGCAGCAGGCCGACTGTCTTCCCCGCATTCGCAGTTCCCCCCTTTCCCTTTCGTCCCCTTTTGCAAAAAGGACTTTCTCCGGCAAGCTGCGTATTGTGCCAGTTTCCGGACGATATTTTTTAATAGGTATTATCCTGCACCATTATAGAACAGACGTTCTTATTTGTAAAGTCCAATTTGAAAACCCATAAAAAAAGTCGAAAATTTTCTTTTCGGACATATTTCCCTCTTGCACTTTTTTTGCCACCGTCGTATACTAATGGGCAGAAAGCAACTGAATACGTGTCTTCAGGGCGGGGTGCGATTCCCCACCGGCGGTATAGTCCGCGACCGGGCATCCATTGGATGTCCGCTGACCCGGTGCAACTCCGGGACCGACAGTGAAGCCTCCGTAAAAGAGGCACAGTCTGGATGGAAGAAGATCATAGCGGCAGAGCTGCGCCTTGGCGTACTCCTTTGTTGCTTGTTTCACCTTGGGAAGACTCAGTACTCAAGGTGTTTTCAAGACAATTAAAGGAGTGTGTTTTTTATGTCCCAGCCAGAAACCACCACAGCAGGCCGCACCCATGCAAAATCCCGTACCCACCGGCTCACCGTCACCGCCATGCTCAGCACCGTCGCCCTTGTCCTGATGACTCTGGACTTCTCGGTCCCCTTGATCCCCGCGTTTGTCAAGATGGACGTGTCGGAGCTTCCCGCTCTGCTGGCCGCATTTAGTCTCGGCCCGTGGTACGGTGTGGCGGTCTGCTTCATCAAGAACGCCCTTCACCTTCTGCAAACCTCCACCGGAGGCGTGGGCGAGGCGGCAAACTTTATGATGGGCGCCGTTTTTGTGGGCACCGCAGGGGTTATCTATCATCGCTTTGGCCAGCACAAGAGCCGCAAGGGCGCATTGGTCGGCGCGCTGATCGGGGCGGTGTGCATGGCGCTCATCTCCGTGCCTTTGAACTACTATTTTACTTATCCCGTCTACGCCAAGTTCATGCCCGTCGATGTGATTCTGGGTATGTATCAGGCAATCCGTCCCTCTGTGAACGGGCTTTTGGAATGCCTTGTCACCTTTAACATGCCGTTTACCTTCCTGAAGGGGGTCCTGACCGTGGCATTGTGCTTTTTGATTTACAAGCCTCTGTCTCCTCTTCTGCACAGGTAAGCGCTTTTTCGGCATGGCAGGCGGCTTGCTCCGCCTGCCATCTCCGGTTTTGAAAGGAGCGTTTCCCCTTGAGCGACGAAACTATGATTCCCCAGACCGAGCCTTCCGGCCCGGAGGAGCTCTCGGCCCCTCCGGAAAAAAGGATTTCCCGTGCACGCCGGTGGCTTCAAAAAGTGCTTCATGACGCACGCACTCCCGTCCGGCTTCTCTTTATGCTGGGGCCGTGGGTGGCGTATCTGTGCGTGGAATATCTGAACGAAAACAACCCCTTTACCGCCCTGAATGCCACCCAGCTTCTTTTTTCCGCCTTCTGGTACTATCTCATTTTCTGGGTGTGCCGGATGCTTACGGGGCGGCTCAAGAGCGCCGCGGGCATAGGCGCGGTCTTTTGCTTTTTGCTGGGGGTTGCGAATCATTATGTTTTGAAGTTCCGGGGACGCATTATTTTCCCTGTGGATTTGATGACGCTGGGCACCGCCGCCAATGTGGCCACCGGTTATGATTTCAGGCCAGACAAAACCGTCTGGCTGGCAGCGGCCATTTTGGCGGTATATTTGCTGCTGCTGGCCCTGATCCCCAAGCAGATCAAGGGTCGGCAAAAGCTGCGGCGGGTTACGGCTTTTGGCTCCTTGGCTGCCTCCGCCGTCTTTCTATACGCTTTTTTCTGCACGCCGCTGCTCCCCAGCGTTGGCATCTGGGCGCAGCAGTGGAAAACCCAGCAAAACGGCTTTATGCTGAATTTCATGACCGCTTTGCGGTACAGCTTTGTCTCCGCGCCGGATGGCTATTCTGCGGAAGAGGCCCAAAAAATTGCCGGCGGGACCTTTGCCGGGACCGTGAGCGGAACGGTGTCCGCTGCGCCGCCAGAAAACCTGCTGGTGATTATGAACGAGTCCTTTGCGGATATGCAGGCCAGCTTTCCCAATCTGGAGCTGACGGAAGACCCCCTGCCCTTCCTCCATTCTTTGACAAAGAACACGGTGAAAGGCACGATGATTTCCCCCGTCACAGGCGGCGGCACCGCCAACGTGGAGTTTGAGTATCTCACGGGCGACTCTCTGGCATTTCTCCCCTCCTCCACTGTGGCCTATCAGCTTTATTGCTACGATGGAATGCCCTCCATGGTGTCGCAGATGTCTTCTCTGGGATATCGTTCCGTGGCCTTCCACCCCTATCTCTCCTCCGGCTGGAACCGCACGTCCGTCTATCGTTGGATGGGCTTTGACCGGCAGATGTATCAGGAGGACGTGAGGGATCCCCAGTACATAAGAAACTACATCAGCGACGCATCGGACTATCAGCAGCTTTACCGTCTCACCGACGAGACGAACGGCCCCCTGTTTGTCTTCAACGTCACCATGCAAAACCACAGCGGCTACTCTCAGGGCTGGAAAAACCTTGAGCGCACCGTGGAGCTGGACGGAGCCAACAAAGGCTCCTCCGCCGTGGCGGCCCAGTATTTCTCCCTTCTCCGGGAGAGCGACAATGCCCTCCGGGAGCTGATTGAGCACTACAAGGCCTCCGACGAGCGGACCATGATCGTCTTCTTCGGCGACCATCAGCCGCCCCTTGGCAACAGCTTTTATGAAGATCTGTACGGCAAAAAGCTGGATGACCGCACGGCCGCAGAGGTATTTCAGCAGTACGAAACGCCGTTTTTTATCTGGGCCAACTACGACCTGCCGGAGCAGGAGGACGTAACCATCAGCGCCAACCTGCTGGGCACGCTGACCATGGACTTGGCGGGGATTCAGCCTACCGGCTATGAGAAGCTTCACCAAAAGCTGCTGGAC
>JAEWML010000050.1 GCA_023393155.1 Bacillota bacterium | reverse complement strand
GAACCCAGTTTTTGTTCCGCCAGGGCCGCCAGTTCTTCCGTGAGCCTTGTCATCTCCAGGCGGCCCTGTTCAAAGGACGCCTTGCCGTGTCCCTTTGGCAGGGTACGGATGTTGGTGAGCATCGTACTCACCAGCTCGGCGGGGTTTTCCCGGAAGCGGGTCTTGGAGATGTCGATTTCGCCGGTGGCCCGCATCCCGTATTGCCGCAGGAACTTTTCAAAAGCGTCCGCCACGGCATCTCCGCCCTCCGCATGGCGCAAGTCCTCCATACGGAAGGCTTCCCCTGCCGCTTCAAGATATCCCACCACCGCCGGATACGCCCGGGCCAGATCCGCCACTTCGCTCAGGGCAAGCCCCATCTCGGAGGTGGGGTTGTGCTCCACCGATTTGGACAGGCGGTTGCTGATATGATCCTCGCCCGTGAGTATTTTGCCCATGGCGTCGATTTTTTGAAGGATAAACTGGGTGGCCAGCACCATCCCAAAGCCGGAGGCGTCGTAAATAATTTTGGAAAGCTGCTTTTGGTCCTCCATAATGGCTTCGATAGCCGCCATGCCCGAAAGAGGCTCCAGCCGCTTTTCCAGCCGGGCAACAAGGTTTACCATACGGTCTATATAACGGTCGATGTCGGCGGGGTCGTTTCGCCGATAGTGCCGCATTCCCTCCCGAACCATGGGAAGCCAACCTCCAAAGGAGGAAAAGCTGCCCGGGCCTTTGGGGATGCTGTGGATGTAGTCTTTGCGTGCCAGCACTTCTTCTATGGCTTGGCTGGTCAGCGGGTCGGTGGCGGACAGCTTGGTGCGGATCATCTTTTTGCCGTAGGCCGACTTGGTGTCATGGGTGACGTCGATATACAGGCGCCCGCCCACCTCCTCCATCCGGAGCAGGGCAATCAGCTTCATAAAGGACATGCCCAGGGGCAGCATCACGTCGGTCATCATCTGCATATGTCCCGCCGATACAAAGACCCGCTTGAGGCCGTCATGACTCTCGGGAAGGGGATACAGCGTGGTGATGGCGCGGGACTGCACAATGGAAAACCGCCCGTCCACCCAGCACCACTCGATATCCTGAGGCGCACCAAAGGCAGCCTCGATTCGCTTGCCGATGGCGGCAAGCTCCTGCGCCCCACTGTCTGAAAGAGGAGGTGCGGCCTTGCTGTCCGTTTTGATTTTCTCTCCCCGCAGACGCCAGGTAAAGGGCGTTTTGTGCCCCGACACCAGCTCCTCGCCCAACCCCTCCACTGCCTCGATGACACAGGTAAGGCGGTCGGAGGTCATGGGGTCGGCGGTAAACAGCACGCCGGAAACCTGCGCGGGAACCATCTCCTGCACCACCACGGCAATGGCCACATCCTCATGGCAGTAGCTGTTTTTCATGCGGTAGGCAACCGCCCTGTCGTTGTATAGCGAGGCAAAGCAATTCATTACGGCGCGGGGAATGTGGTTGGCCCGCACGTTCAGGTAGCTGTCCTGCTGCCCCGCAAAGGACGCGTCGGGCAGGTCCTCCGCCGTGGCCGAGGAGCGCACGGCAAAGAGGGCGTCTGAGGGATAGGAGGAGAGCGCCGCCGTAAGTTCCCGCAAAAATTCCTCCGGAATGCGAATATCCCGGATCGCCTGCCGGATTTCGTCGCCGACCCGAGTTAGCTCCGCGGGGGTAGACACCGCCCGCAACGCTTCGCCCTGGGACGCAACCACGCCGGCGCAAAGCACCTGGAATGCCTCGGTGGTGACGACAAAGCCGCCGGGCACATGGACGCCGTCCATGGCGGACAGCCTGTGGAGGTTTGCTCCCTTGCCGCCGGTCAGAGAGAGATCTCCGGCAGCGCTGTCGGTCAGATTCAAAAGCATACTCATTGATACTCCTCCTTATAAAACGCGTTGCGCATCAGGGCAAGGTATTCGTCCATTTCCGCAAAGACATCCTCCAGCACGAATTTGTCCTTATGTTCAGCCAGAAGCCCATCGGTGGTCCAAGAAATGATTTTTATCACTTTCTCCGGCGCAATGCCCTCCCGCAGCTTGGATGCATCAAGTCCCGGCAGAAAGGTTTCCTTCCACGGTGGAAAGCGGTCCACCTTGACTTGGGCAATTGCCTCCCGCAGTTGTTCGTCCGTTTCCCAGCGGACGGACAGGAGAAAGTCCAACACATAAGGATACTCGCTCACTACGGCCAGCTTGATCTGCTCCGATTCGCGGATGCGCTCAAACAGATCTTCCCGCTGAAAGGACTTCACGACCCAGTCATGCACAAGGCCGTAGGCAAATTCATAGAGATAGAGGTATAGTTTTTTTTTGTTGCCAAAATAGTGGAAAATGAGGCCCTTAGAGATATCCGCCGCCGAGACGATTTCGTCCACGGTCGCTTTTTTGTAGCCGTTTTTGGCGAAATGCTCCATGGCCGCACGGACAATCCGCTGCTTTTTATCCTCAGGAATATGAAGCTCCTGTATCATTATTGACCCTCCTCGATTGACTGTTTTGGTCAATTTTTATTATAATGCTATTGACTGGTTTAGTCAATAGCAAGTTGTAAGAACAGGCGCTCGGAAAGGAACCTACCAACAGAAGATGAAGTGACAAGCCCTAACAAAACAAAAAGCAGAACGGGTAAAAAGACCTGTTCTGCTTTTTGTTTTGTTATATTTTCGGCGATTATACAGCCGCATCCCTGCGCCGGAACAGGGCAATCCCAGCTCCGGACAGCAGCACGGCGGCAACACACAGCACCACCGGAGCGGCTGCCGGTTGGACAGCCTTTAACGGTGTAATCCAGGAGAAAGGCGAAAGGACGTAGAGCGCTTCGGGAATCTGCTGCTGCTCCCAAAAAATCTCCATCAAGACGAACAGAGTAAGCAGGCCGTAGCTGATCCCGGTCATCCACCTTGGCAGTGCGCCGAAAAGCAACAGGGCGATGCCGCCAATTACCCAGAGTGCCGGAATCATCCCCGCCATTTCAAAGAAGAGCCGGGTAAGCGCCCCGCTGTCCCCCGTACCGATGACCGCGCCCAGGCCCACACAGAAGCCGGACATCAGCATAATAGCCGCCGAGCCGCCGAAGATGTATACCATATGGCTGAGTACCAGCCTCTCCCGCCGCACCGGCATGGACAATACGATTTCACCTTTGGCCGACTCCTCCCGGCGAAGAATACCCGCCGACATCATCACATAAACAGAGATCAGCATCCCGAAAATATACAGCATCAGCGACAAAAACGCCCGGTCGATACCGCCCAGCCGCTCAATCAACTCTGCCAGCGCCTCCGCGGAGCTGACGGCGCTCACCATCAAGTAGCTGGCGCAGCCGAGCGGAAAGGAAAAGATAGCGTAAAAACAAAACCAAGCGAGAAACAGGCCTTTCTGCGTGCGCCAGGCAAGGGAACTAAGATTACGAAGTCCCGGCTTTGCGAAGGCTCGGCCCGTTCGCTGGGGCACAAGCCCCGCGCCCACATCCCTCCGCACCATCAGCCATAGGGACAGCACAAAGAGCGCCGCGCCCAATACCAACGGAACCAGAAGCACAGAAAACCATTCCCCGGCAAAGGGGCGGATGAGCAACGGCCATTCCAGCGGGTTGAGGTAAGCGAGAAGACTATGTCCGCCGCTCACGTTCCACAGAATGTGCAGGCCAAACAGCGCTCCCAGCAATCCAAAGGACATCCCCCGCGCCGCTGTGGCGCTGACAAAAAGCTGCGCGGCGACTCCCGCCAGAATCCCCAGCGAACAGGCGGCGCCAAAGAAGCCCAGACAGTGGGCCAGCGAACCCATAAACCCCAGACCAAGCGCAACCATTGCGAATATGGTCAGCACCGCCGCAATGGCGTTGATGAAACTCATATTCACAAACGCCGCTGCCAGGGGCGCAAGGCTGCCGGTGACATTGGCGCCCAGCAGTTCCCGCTTGCCCTGCTCCTCCGCCAACCGGGTGTGGCGAATCATGTGGATCATGCTGAAAATTCCGCCCAGCAGCACCAAAAACACCTTGGTGCGCCAGGTGACAAATCCGGCCACCGAAATATCCAGCAGCGGGCCGTGCATGGCCTCGGTCAGCGGGTCGATGAGGCTGACGCCCATCTCAACAAGCGCCTCCTGCGTGGGGAACAGCACCAGCGACGACACCGTATTGATGGCCACCCACAGCCCCGGCAGTAGCAGCCAGACAAGGGTGAAAATCCGATTCTGCCGCAGATACAGCCCCATGAGGGAAAGGGTGCCGTGAAAATATCGTTTCACGTTAAGCCCCCCTTTCGGTGTCCCTTTTGTAGTAGTTCAGGAACAGTGCTTCCAGCGTGGGCGGCTCCTGCTGATGGATGAGCGCTTTCAGTTCTTCCATACTACCCTCTTTGATGATTTTCCCCGCACGGATAACCCCGATTTGATCGCAGACCGCCTCCACCTCCGAGAGGATGTGGCTGGAGAGGAGTACCGTCTTTCCTGCCTCCCGCGCCTCCTTGACGCACTTTTGGAACACGCCCTCCATCAGCGGATCGAGGCCGGTTGAGGGCTCGTCGAGAATCAGCAGCTCCACGTCCGACACAAAGGCTGAAATCAGCGCCACCTTTTGGCGGTTGCCCTTAGAATAGGTTTTGCACTTCCTGGTGGGATCGAGATCAAAGCGCTCGATGAACTGCGCCCGGCGCTCCTTGGAGTAGCTGCCCCGCAGCCGCCCGAGGAAGTCAATAACCTCGCCGCCGGTCATGTTGTCCCAGAGCTGCACATCGCTGGGGACATAGGCCAGACGCCGGTGCAGCTCCACATTGTCCCGCCAGGGGTCGCCGCCCAGCAGCTTAACCTCCCCCGCATTCTTTTTCAGCAGGCCCAGCAAAACGCGGATGGTGGTGGACTTGCCCGCACCGTTGGGGCCGATAAAGCCGTAAATGCTGCCCTCCGGCACCTTCAAATCAACACCGTCCAAAGCGGTGGTTTTTCCAAAGCGTTTTGTTAAGCCATGGATTTCGATAGCAGGCATTGTCTTTCCTCCTCACTGTTTGTAGAAGCACTTGCGCAATACATCCAGATACTGGTCAAAGTCGGCGTTAAGGGCCTCTATGTCGATGTCCTCCGCCCTTTGATCTCCAGCCAATTTAAGGGAACGGTTTCCGTAGTTTTCCAATGCCCAGACGGTCAGATCCCGGATTTTGTCGGCGGGCACATCCTGTCGGAACAAAGAGGTGTCCAGATTGCCCAGCAGACACTGGTAGCCGTAGTTCGTCATCTTTTCCAGCTGCTCTTTCAGCTCGGCGGCGATCGCAGAGGATTTTTCTACGGTCAGGCGCTTGATGAACTCAAACATGGGGGGATAGCGCTGATAGACAGCTCCCTTGAGCATGGCGGCCCGGCGGTACCGGGTGAGCAAATCGCCGTCACAGGGGCCGATCTGCTCGTAGAATTCTCTGCTGACCACCCCAAACACATAGTCGCAGAGGAAGAAGAACAAGTCCTTCTTGCTGGCAAAGTAGTGAAACAGCGCTCCCTTGGAGATGCCCGCCGCCTTTACCATTTCGTTGGTAGAAGCCAGATCATAGCCTTTTTGGGCAAATTCCAGCAGGGCCGAATTGATGATACTGTCCCGCTTTTCTTCCTTCAGGCCGATAAAGTTTTCGTACAGGGTAATCACCTCCTTGTGTAAATTGACCACTCTGGTCGGTAATTGCAGTATAGCACAACCGACCAATGTGGTCAACCGCAAAATCACGAAAGCACATGCCCATTAAAAAACAGACGCTATTGGGATACGAATAGGACTTTTGTAACTGAGCCATTGCAGGTTGATTCTTTCCGCCTGCAACTTGGCGTGCAGGTGGTTGTTTATTGTCTTATAAAGCCGTATACTATAACCAGCAAGGAGGTGAGGCAATGAAGATTCGTGTTGAGCATGGCGAATATGAGGAAAACGAGTTGATCCTGCGCTGCAAGGAGCTGGATGAGGAATGCCTGTCCGTGCTTGCGCTTTTGCGGGAACGCGGTGCAAAGCTGGCGGCTTCCAAGGACGGCGAAACCCATATGCTGAGCCCGAACGACATCTGCTACGCGGAGACGGTGGATGGAAAGACATTTCTTTACACGCCGGACGTCGTGCTGGAAACGGGTCATAGTCTCGCCGCGCTGCAAGATAAGTATGAAGAGGCGGGATTCATTCGCATTGGCAAGTCTCAGCTGGTGAATCTGTGCCATGCAGCAAAGCTGCGCAGCCTGCCCAACAGCCGCATCGAACTCACACTGAAAAACGGCGAGAGGCTGATTGCTTCCCGCCATTATATACAAAATCTGAAAGAAAAACTGGGATTGTTAGAATAGGAGGAAGGATTATGCGTCATCAATTTGAGGATAGCGGATTTGCCCGCCTGTACCTGTGGATTGCCAAGGCGAAATACACGATGGGCATTCTCTTTTTGGTATTCGTTCTTTTTTATTTGTTTTTTGGAATCATCGGTGAGGGGCCGGATCATTTGCTGGATTTTTTCACCGCCATCCAGATGATGTTTGCCTGCTTTTTCATTGGCATTGCCCAGCAAGGCATTGTGCCTAAGGAAAAGCTGACGAAAACCCGCGGTGTCTTGTGGATTACCATTAGCGCAATCATTATCCTGTCGTTCAGTCTTGTGTTTGGTTGGTTCTTCTCCTTTCCTCCATGGTGCTTTATCCTGTTTCTGGTGGTTTTGATTATCGGGATGGCAGGATTGCTGCTGGGGCATTATATCGAACTGCACCGGGAGACACGGGCGCTGAACCGGCAGCTTGAAAAATTTCAAAACCAGGCGAATGGGGAGGGATGAATCTGTATGTAATCAAAATCCGAAAGTTAAGTCGGCTGAGCCCACGAATAAAAGCAGGTGTGTAAAAATTCTTACACACCTGTTTTTCTCTGCATTTCATCCGCCTGCACCCTCGCCAGCATTTCCTGGCCGGAGATATTGCCCTCCACGTAATCCCTCCGGGCCTGACTGGCGGCGACAGGCCAGGATTTGAACTGTTCCTAGGTCAAATCATGGCCGCTGCGCTTCCCTGCATACTTTCCCGCCGCCGCCAGAACCGCTTTGACAGCCGACCCCGAACCCGCTGCGTAAACAAAGGAAAGGGGCGGACAGCCGAAACTGCCCGCCCCACCACAGGGATTTTATGCCCCGTTCACTTTTTGTCCCTATGATACCCCGCCTTAGGGC
>JAEWML010000131.1 GCA_023393155.1 Bacillota bacterium | reverse complement strand
CGGCGGTCCAGAGACACGGCGCAGCTATCCGCCACGGCGCAGCGGCTGGGAGAGGTGAAGAAAATCTCGGACACGGTGACGGTGCCACGGCCGAGGAACTGGGCGTCCTCATAATGCTCGGGGTTAAAGGAGGGATTGAGCATCTTCACAAGGCCCTTGATCTCGTTGGAGGGGCCGTCGCCGTTTTCGTTCAGGGAGCGGACGTCCTGAAGAATGTCGGCCATTTTGAAGATAGCGTTGTCGCCGCGCTCGGGGGCGGAGCCGTGGCAGCTGACACCGCGTACGTCCACGCGAATCTCCATGCGGCCCCGGTGGCCGCGGTAGATGCCGCCGTCGGTAGGCTCGGTGGAAATGACGAACTCGGGCGTAATTTTATCCTCATTGTGGATATACTGCCAGCAAAGGCCGTCGCAGTCCTCTTCCTGCACCGTGCCGGTGACGAGGACGGTCACGTCTTCAGGAATCAGGTTCATGTCCTTCATAATCTTCGCGCCGTAGACAGAGGAGACGATGCCGCCCTCCTGGTCGCTGCCGCCCCGGCCGCCGATTTCGGTTTCGTTCTCATAGCCCTCGTAGGGGTCGAACTTCCAGTTTTCCCGGTTGCCGATGCCCACGGTGTCGATATGCGCGTCATAGGCGATGATCTTCTCGCCGTTGCCCATCCAGCCCAGCACGTTGCCCTCGCCGTCAATCTCCACCTTGTCAAAGCCGACCTTCTCCATCTCGGCGGCGATGCGGCGGATGACGCCCTCTTCGTTGGAGCTCTCGCTGGGAATCGCGATCAGATCCCGCAGGAATCTGGTCATATCGGCTTCATAGCCCTTTGCAGCGGATTTGATTGCATCGAAATTCATTTTGCGACCTCCTGTAAAAATATATTAAAAAAATTAACACGATTTGGACTGTGCCGTCCCTTTTTCTATCCCCATCATAGCATAAGAAACGCAGATGTCAAACAAAAAATAAGAAAACCTAAAAATTTTTCTGCAAACAGGTTGATTTCTGCACAAAGTATGGTATGATGGGTCTGTTAATACAGGAACTTTTGCCTGAAAAGGCAGGTTCCGGAGGAGGGATAGCGCACGGAAAGCGGAAAACTGGAAATGCTCAGTCAGATCGCCGCGGGAATCGCCGCGCAGTTCGGAAGCGACTGCGAGGTGGTGGTGCACGACTTGAGCCGCCACCCGGATCACAGCATTGTTGTCATTGAAAACGGACACGTTTCCGGACGGAAGGTGGGAGACGGCGCGTCCTATGTGGTGCTGGAGCAAATCGTCCAGTCGGACGCCCAGCCCAAGGACCAGTACTGTTATCTGACCCGCACGCCGGACGGAAAAATTCTCAAGTCCTCCACAATTTATATCCGGGGGGCTCACAAAAAGGTGGCGGCGATTCTCGCCATCAACTTCGACGTGTCAAAGCTCTTGATGGTGGAGGACGCGGTGCATTCTCTCACCAACGTTCCCGGCCCGCAGCCGGCGGAGCCGGAGCGGATTGTCAACATCAACGACCTTTTGGAGGAGCTGATCAGCCAATCGGTGGCGCTGGTGGGAAAGCCGGTGGCGCTGATGACCAAGGACGACAAGGTGAATGCCATCCGCTTTCTCAACGAAAACGGCGCGTTTCTCGTCACCAAGTCCGGCGACAAGGTGGCAAAATATTTCGGCATCTCAAAGTATACCTTATATTCTTATATCGACGATTCAAAAACATCAGGAGGTAAAGAGTTATGATTGATTTGACCAAGAATCCCCAAGGGCTGGCCCATAACATTGAAAAGGCGAAGGAAAACGGCGTGGTGATTCCCACCGTGGCCCAGATGCAGCATCCCGAGACGATTCCCGAGAAGATTCAGGCGAAGCTGAAGAATCTGGGCATGTGGGACGTGGACCCCATGAACCTGTTCCGCATCACATGGAAGAACGAGGCCAAGGAGAGCGGCGGACTGTTCCAGGCCGCCCCCAACTATGTGGAGCTGCCCTCCTCCCTCACCGGCGTGCCCTGCCGCATTGTTGCCATGGCGGGCAAGTGGTTCCCCACCGGCTGCCACAAGGTTGGCGCGTCCTTCGGCTGCCTGGCTCCGCGCCTCGTGACCGGTCAGTTCGACGCCACCTATCATCACGCTGTATGGCCCTCCACCGGCAACTACTGCCGCGGCGGCGCGTTCAACTCCAAGCTGCTGGCCTGCGAGAGCGTTGCCATCCTCCCCGCCGAGATGAGCAAGGAGCGGTTTGACTGGCTGAAGACCATCGCCGGTGAAATCATCGCCACCCCCGGCTGCGAGTCCAACGTCAAGGAGATTTTCGACAAGACCTGGGAGCTGAAGCAGGACCCCCAGTATATGGTCTTCAACCAGTTTGAGGAGATGGGCAATCCCCTGTGGCACTATAACGTCACCGGCAACGCGCTGGCCGACCTGTATGAGTCCATCAAGCGCCCCGGCGACAACTTCGCGGGCGCGTGCTTCACCTCCGGCTCCGCCGGAACCATGAGCGCGGGCGACCTGCTCAAAGACAAGTATCCCCGGCTGAAGCTGGGCGTGGGCGAGGCGCTCCAGTGCCCCACCATCCTGAACAACGGCTTCGGCGGACACCGGATCGAGGGCATCGGCGACAAGCACATCCCCTGGATTCACAACGTGAAGAACACCGACATGGCCATCGCCATTGACGATGAGGATTCCCAGCGCCTGCTGCGCCTGTTCAACACCGAGGACGGCAGGAAGTATCTGAAAGAAGAGCTGAAGCTGGACGCAGAGCTGATTGAGAAGCTGACCTGGCTTGGCATCTCCGGCATTGCCAACGTGCTGTGCTGCATCAAGATGGCGAAGTATTACGAGCTGACCGAGCACGACGTGGTCGCCACCGTCCTCACCGACTCCGCCGTGATGTACGGCAGCCGCATTGAGGAGCTGAACGAGCAGCACGGCGCATACTCCGAGAAGGAAGCCGCTCTGGACCACGCATTGCATATGCTGGGCGTGAAGACCGACAATTTGCTGGAGCTGACCTATGAGGAGCGCAAGCGCATCCACAACCTGAAGTATTACACCTGGGTGGAGCAGCAGGGCCGCACCGTGCAGGACCTGAACGACCTGTGGTACAACGTGGAGGGCACTTGGGACGCGGTGCACAAGCAGGCCGCGGAGCTGGACGCGCTGATCAACGAGTTCAACGAGGCCACCGGCGTTTTGAAGTCTCTGTAAACGGGAGTATAACCCATTTTGTAAGTTGATAAAAACGCCTCAGGGCGGGGCCGAAAGCCCCGCCCTGACGTTTAGCTGTCCTGCGCCCCTTCAACGGCGGAGAGAAACGCGTCCTCCGCCGCCTGCTGGCCCTGAATGAGAAGGGCTTTGGCTTTGCAGGGGTGTCCCGCGTCCAGCTCCCTGACGGCGTTTGTGGCTGCGTTGAAAAGGGTTGTGTAATATTTTGGAAAATTTTCTGTTTTTCCGGGGAAAATGATCATGTTTTTTCACCTCGACCATATTTTACCAGCCTGCATTTGAAAATGCAATACATTTGTGGCTCAAAATGTGGTCCAGAT
>JAEWML010000177.1 GCA_023393155.1 Bacillota bacterium | reverse complement strand
ACCATACGGTCCATTTCGTCCACAATGCTGCGGGACAGGGCGTTGAGCGCCTCGGGACGCCGCACCTGAATGACGGCGATGTCACCGTCCCGCTCCAACACAATCTGCTTGCTCATTGATGTGCTCCTTTCCTTGGCGTGAATTAAATCCTCTGCTTTTTATCATACAAAGGCAGCCTTTGAGAAAACTTTTACAATTCTTTGCAAAATCTTTGAAAATCTTTATTTTAATTAAACTTTCTTTATGGTACACTAAAATTGAGAAAAAAGGAGGGGGCCGGCAAATGGAAGAACTGCGGCTTGGAAGCGGACAGGAAAACCGAGGGTTGGAAAAGGTATTTTTGGAGCGGTGTCTGGCGGGCGTGCCGGAGCTGACGCTGACGGTGCTGGGCGTGCCCATGCTGCTGGCGGTGAGCCGCGCCGCGGCGGAGCTTTTGGGCAGGCGGGGCGCGTGCTGCACCTTTCGCGTTCGGGGAGAGGCGCGGGACGCAGAGCGGTTTGCCGCTGCGCTGCGGGAATTTTTTCAGGCCGGGAAAGAGGAAGACCCCCTTGGGCTGGTATCCGCCCCCCGGGAGCAGGACTGCTTTATCCTGCTGGATGACGCCCATCTTTTAGACTGCACGGACGGGCTGGGCGCGCTGTTGCAGCGGCTGCTGCTGCGCTGTGGGGAGCGGGTGCATTTTCTGCTGTTTTCCGCCCGGCCCATTCCCTTTGTCCGGGAGGCGGACGCCCTGCCCGTAAAGCTGGCGGAGGTGGAGCCGTCGGCGCTGATGCTGACATGGCCCTTGGCCGACGGGCTTTTGCGGCAGGGCTATCCGGCCTTGCTTGAGAGCGACCGCCAGCGGATTTTTGAGCTGGGGGGCGGCTGGCTCTCCGCTATGGACGCGGCGGCGCGAGCCATGCTGGACGGCGGAGGAGACGGCGGCAGCCGCGTGAGAGAGCAGATTCTCTCAGCGGTGAGCGATTTGCTGGACGGCTGGGCCGCCGCGGTCTGGACGGCGGAGGATATGGAGTGCATGGAGCGGGTGTGCGTGGAGCGGAACCTGCCCGAAACGCTGGCCCTGCGCCTGACGGACGGCGCGGCGGGGCCGCTGCGGACGCTGGCGCGGCCGCGCTTTCTGGTGCGCGCCCGCGCGGCGCTGGAGCCGGTGTATTTTTTAAACCGCGTGCTGCAATCCTGGCTGTATCAGCGGGTGTGGCTTTCCCGGGGGAAGGGCTTTTTGATGGAGCAGCACCGGATTGCGGTGCTCTACGGGCAGGAGCGCGAGGACTGGCAGGCAGTGTTTTACCACCAGCTTCGGCGGGGCTATGTGGAGGAAGCGGCCTTGACGCTGCGGTATTTGAGCTTTTCAGAAATTGACGTGTCGCTTCTGGAGGACTATCGCCAGCTTTTGCGCAGGCTGCCACCCGCCGCCATTGACAAGCTGCCATGGGTGCAGATGGGCTATGCCATCGCCGTCAAATACCGCTATCCCAACATCGCCTTCCGCTATCTGGACCGGGCGGCGGAGCTGTTTCGGGACATGGGCGACCGGGAGGGGCTGGTGCTGGCGGCCTGCCAGCGGATCAGCATGGGCTTTTTTGCCCCGGAACACGAGTCCGCCGCCACGGAGCCTCTGCGGATTTTAGCGGAAGAGGATTTTCAGGACGGGGAGCTGGACCGGGTGATCGACGGCTACCGCAAAGTGTTCACCGCCTACGCCCTGATTCAGCAGGGGGTGGACTATCAGCGGGCCATCGCCCTTTTGGACCAGGCCAAGGAGACGGCGCTTATCGGGGAAAACGACAATTTGCGCCTGTGGGCCTGCTTTGTGACGATTCTGACCTATAAGGACTGCCGGTATGAAAACGGCCTGAAAACCATTTTGGACGAAGCGCTGGAGCTGGTGGAGTCCCCCGAGGTTCAAAAACCCCTGAAAATGTGCCTGTATCAGACTGTGGCGTTTTTATGCTATATCGAGAGCGGGCGCTATGCGCAGGCACGGGACTGCTGCGAACGGGCCGCCAGAATTGCCGACGAAATCGGCGCTTACGGATACAGCGTCTATATCAATATGGTGCACGCCTACGCGCTGGACTGCCTTGGGCGGTTTCAAAAGGCGGAGCAGGTGATTCTGGAGACGGCCCGGGTTTCCTCCAACATTCTCAACGTGCGCAACGAACACCTGTGGGCCTATTACCTCATCGGACAGAGCTATCACTATTTTCTCAAGGGCGACCCGGATTTGGCCCAGGAGACGGCGGACAAGGCCGTGGACTATGCCCGCCGCGCGGGGCGGAATTCCTATCTGGTCCGGGCGCTTCTGGTGTCCGGCAACATTGCCGCCGAACGGGGCCGCATGGAGCAGGCGAACGCTCTGGCGGACGAGAGCATGGGGCTGTGCGATAAGAGAAAGTACCGCTTTTATCAGCTCTCCACCCTCTTTTTAAAAGCCCAGGTTTACCGGGCCGGTGGAGAGACAACCCGCTTTCAGCGCTGCATGGAGCAGCTTGCAGAGGGAGGCAGGGAGGCTGGTATCTATCACTATAACTTTGCAAAGCCCGAGACGATTTGCCGGGTGGCCGGGAGCTTCCACCCCTCCGAAAGGGACCGGAGTTACTTTTTGCAGTTGGAGGCTTGCAACACCGCGGCAGAGTCAACCGCCGCCGCGCCGATTTTGGAGAGCCGCCTGCACACGCCGCTGGAAATTCAGATTTTGGGAAGCCTGTCCGTTCGCCGCCGGGGTGAAGTTGCCGAGGCCTGTCCCTCCGCACGGGCGGCGCAGCTTTTGCGGATTTTGGCGCTGTATCCCGAGCCGGTGAGCATTCACAAGCTGCTGGGGGAAATCTGGCCGGACTGGGAGGAAAAGGCGGCTATGAACAGCTTCTACTTCACCCTCTATCAGCTTCGGGCCTATCTGGGGGAGAAAAACGCCGTGGTCTACAAGCGGGG
>JAEWML010000120.1 GCA_023393155.1 Bacillota bacterium | reverse complement strand
TTCATCGTCGATGACCAGTACCCGTTCTTTCATAGCGTCTCCTTTTCCCCTGTATCCGTCCGGCGAAACCGCATTTCAATGCACGTCCCGCCGCCGGGACTGCTGAAAATTTTCATTTCGCCGCCATTTTGCTCCAGCAGACGGCTGACAATGGCAAGGCCGTATCGTCCGGTCCCCCCCGAGGCGATGCCCTTTTCCACGGAGCGCAGCTTTTCGCGGTCCATTCCCGCGCCGTCGTCCGTAACCGACAAAAGAACCTCCGCCGGACCGCCCTGCGCCCGCAGCGCAATGCGTCCCCCCTGCCCCACGGCTTTCAGTCCGTTGCTCACAAGATTGATCAGAACCTGCTTTAGCTCCGCCTCGTCGGCATAAATCGCAAGTCCCGGCTCCGCCGTGGTTTCCACGGTAACGCCGTGGTTCCCGGCCAGCTTGGAGTATAGCATGGCAACCTCGCCCAGCAGCGGCTTCAGTTCTACCTCGGCCTTGTGACTTTCCCGCTTGCGGGACAGATTCAAAAGGTCCCCAATCAGTTCGTTGATGCGGTCTACCTCTTTGATGACGCTGGCGCACAGCGTCCGGTCCCGCTCCCGCTCCAGTCCCCGGCCCACCACCTGAATAGAGGCGCGGATGCCCGCCAGAGGATTGCGGATCTCATGGGCGAGCATGGCGGCCAGCTTTCCGATATAGGCCAGCTTCTCGCTCTCGCCCACCTTTTCTTCCATGATTTTGTCATAGGTCACGTCGTCAATCGTACAAAGCGTTCCGGGCCTCGTTTCAAGGCTCCCCCGCCCAAGCCGCCAGATCCCAATCTGATACACCCGCACATCCCCCCGGCCGTCCTCCAGCCGAATGGCCTCAAGCGGAACGCTGGCCTGTGTAAGACGGCGCTCCAGCACCAGGCGCAGCGTCTGCCCTGCGGCAAAAAACGTCTCATCCGCCAGCATAGCGCTGGCCCGGTCGTTGACGCACAGCACCTGCCTGTCCGCGCCATAGGCCACCACGCCCAGCGGCAGATTCTGCACAATATTTTCGTTCAGTGCTTTCTGCTCCGCCAGCGCCGCGTTGTACCGCCGCAATTCTTCCAGCATTCTGCGGAACGCATCGGCCAACTGCCGCGTCTCCGCGCTGCCCACATCCGTGGGAATCAGCTCCGGCGACGCCTTCTGGGGCCGCTCTCCAATGGCGGCGCAGGCCGCTGCCAGCCGCCGCACCGGCTCGGAAATCCCGTAGGACACGAAGACGCCCACCTGAATCGTGACGATCAACAGGGCGATGGTGGCGAGAATAGCGTATTTCTGCTCCTCCACAAGGCTGTTTTGAAACTCCGCCTCATCCAGCGTATAACAAAGCCTCCAGCCAAATCCATTGTCCCGCTGCTCCGCCAAAACGCTTCCCTCCGCCACCAGGGCCGCCCCCTGCTCCGTCCCCAGCAGGCGAGCGCCCCCGCCGTCCAGAATGACAAGTCCGTCGTTTTCAAGGGCGGCGCAGCCCGCGAGAATCGCGTCCTGTCCCACATTGTCTCCAAACTGGTGAATATCCCAACTGATATAGGCCAGCAGCTTCTCTCCCTTTTCCCGCTCCTGTGCCATCTTACTCGTATACCCTTCCCGGAGCATTAAAAAGCCAAAGCACAGCACGGAGAGGACGCAGATTCCCACCACCGCCATGAGAATCTTATTCTCAATGGTCAGCGCCCGTCTCCCCCTCATACTTCCGCCTCCTTTTTCCGGCTCAGCACAGACCCCAGCCACAGCGCCCCGGCGGAGATCAGCGTTCCCGGCAGAGCGGGATGCACGGGAAGCAGCCCCCCATAGTAAGGAGGATAAAATACCGCCAGCGCCAAAAGCCCGGCACCCAGCGCGGCACAAACGCCTGTCCGGGTGGTTCTCTCCCACAGGAGGGTCCCAAACACCGGGGCCAGCAGCGTCACGCTGAACACGCCCCACACGTCCCCGCCATATGTCAAAAGGGAGGCCGGCGGCGACAAGGCCAGCAGCAGCGACAGCGTTCCCCCCGCCATCACCGCCCCCCGGCTCAGGCCCACCAGCGTGCTCTCCTTCAGCGGCCTTGGCCACAGCGCCCCCACAATATCGCAGGAGCAACTGGACGCGATCAGCAGGAGTTGAGAGTTAGCGGTGGAAACGCACGCGCCGATAATGGCAAACAGCAAAAATCCGCTCCACTCGCTGTACAGGTCGTTGTTGAGAATATAGGTGAAAATCTCGTCGGTGGATAAGGTCTCATTCACCGTGGGGATCAGCACCCGCATACCGAGGCCGATACTGCTTAGCGTGAAGTAAATTCCCGCCAGCAGCGCCAGAGAAATCCAGATCATCCGCCGGGCGGAGCGGGCGTCCCGCGAGGCCAGAATCCGCACGGCATACTGGGGATTTACCGCCAGACCCAGCCCCCAGCCGAAAAACATGCTGATGCTCATAAGCGGCGCAAAGTCCCCCTGCCCGAAGGGCCTCAGAAGGTCCCCGGCCTCGGTGGCATATTCCATTCCCCCATGGGCGTATCCCGTCACGTCCGCCGCGCCGGAGTAAATTCCGCCCAGACTTCCCACCCGGGCCACGATGATTACCAGCAGAACGCCCAAGCCCACAATCATGAGAATCAGGTTGAATGCATCGCTGCGGGTCACCGACTGGTAGCCGCCGAAGGACGTGTACAAAATGAACAGATACACCAGCAGAATGGACAGGCTGTACGGGATGCCGAACAGCGTGGAGGCCACAATGCCGAAGCCCTTGATCTGAATTACCAGATACAGCACGTACACCGCCGCCAACAGCGCACCGAACACCGCCTGAAGCCCCTTGGACCCATATCGGACGCGAAACAGCTCCGGCACCGTGGTGACGCCCGTGGCATATAGCTTCCCGCTGACGTGTATCATCAGCAGCGCCCCCAAAAACCAGGGCACCACCGAGAACATCAGCGCGGACAGCCCGCTTTCATACACCGAGCCGGTCAGACTGAGGATGCTGGCTGCCGAAGCCCACGTTCCCACAAAGGTGCAGACGCACCGCCACAAAGGCAGCCGCCGGTCGCACATAAAAAACTTTCCAACGCTGTCGCTGTCCCGCAGGCTGCTTTTACCGATTACCAACAAAATCGCGGAATATGCCGCAAAATAGATGAGATAGAGCAGAGTTTTGTTCATGGCCCGTTTTCCCCCTTGCGTCCCGGCGGCTTCTCTTTTTTTACACAGTATCCTATCATACCCCGCGATATTTGAAAACCCCCGGCCCGGTTAGAGATATTTCGGTCTCACGGCGGGCGTGGCAGATTCAAGACGGAGCGGCGCTGATGTCCAGTTTGAAACGCGGCGAAAACGCAAAAAGCAAAGGCCCGGATGCCAGAGCATCAGGGCCTTTGCTTTTTGTAAAACCGCAGGGGCGGAAGGGAAACGCATGGTCAGCCCGCGTTGAAATCCACAGCGACCTGCGCATAGAGCAGCACGCTGTTGATCAGCGCGTTTTCATCCACCCGGTATTTTCCGGAGTGCTGGGGCCACACGGCGCCGCAGGCTTTATTCCCAACGCCCATCAGAGCAATGGCGCCGGGGACCTTCTCCATGAAATAGGCGAAATCCTCACCCCCGGTGATGCGGTCAATGGAAATCACTGCGTCGGCAGAAATGGCTTTGCGCGCCGCACCAATGGCCACCTCGGTCATTTGGTCGTCGTTGATGGCGGGAGGAACAATGCGGTCGTAATTCAGCTTTGCCTCAGCGCGGAAGGTCTGCGCGGTCTGGGTCACGACCCGTTCCATCATCTCCGGGAAGCGCTGATACAGGTCCCGGGAGAAATAGCGGGTGGTGCCCTCCAGTCTTCCGTACTCCGCAACCACATTCCAGCGGGTCCCCGCTTCAATGCGTCCCACTGTCAAAACAGCGGGGTCGCCGGGGTCCACTTCCCGGCTGACAATGCTCTGCAAATTGGTCACAATCGCGCTGGCAACCACGGCGGCATCCACGCACTGATGAGGCGCGGAGG
>JAEWML010000134.1 GCA_023393155.1 Bacillota bacterium | reverse complement strand
ACTTATATATGGACCTTCGTGCCGGTTTGAAGGCCGCCGGCGTGGAAATGGCCACGCTGGAGGCTCGGGAGCTGACGTGCTTTGCCACCGGCAAAAGCCGGGAGGAGCTGGTGCGGGACGGAGCGCTGTACGCCTCGCCTGAACTGGAGCAGCGGGCCCACGACCTGCTGGCGCGGCGGCTGGCGGGAGAGCCGGTGGCATATCTTGTGGGCGAGTGGGAATTTTTCGGCCTGCCGCTGGATATCTCCCCCGCCGTGCTGATTCCCCGGACGGACACGGAGGTTCTGGCCTCGCAGGCCATCGAATTCTGCGCCTCTCTTCCCGAGTGCCGGGTGCTGGACTTGTGCGCTGGCAGCGGCTGCGTGGGGCTGGCCATCGGCTGCCGGGTGCCTCAGGCCCGGGTGGTGCTGGGCGAGGTGAGCGAGGCGGCTCTGAAAATCTGCCGCCAGAACGTGCGGCGCTGCGGCCTTTCGGGCAGGGCAGTCTGCATGCAGACGGACGCGCGGCAAAAGCCCTCCCCCGCTCTGGGGGAGTTTCACTGCATCGTGTCCAACCCCCCCTATATTCCCGCCGGGGACATTCCTTCGCTGGACGCGGCGGTGCGGGACTACGAGCCCCATCTTGCGCTGGACGGCGGCACAGACGGGCTGGATTTTTACCGCGACATTGTAGAGCGATGGCGGCAGGCGCTGACCCCCGGCGGGCGGCTGTACTTTGAAGTGGGGATCGGGCAGGCGGACAGCGTTTTGCGCATCATGCGCACCGCGGGCTTTGGGGACATTCAGGTGGTGAAGGACACAAACAACATCCCCCGCGTGGTGTTTGGAACGCTGTGCGCAGAGATTTAAGCAATATCGGTCAAATGGGCAACCGCCCCGCGCCAATGGGCGCCCGCTTGCGCGCTTGAAGAGAGTTTTTACAGCACCGTCCGAAAAATAAGGAGGAAGAAGACTATGGCAAAAGATAAAGCAGCCGCATCCTCGCTGCCGGATAAGAAGGCGGAAATCGCCTCGGACAAGGATCAGGCCATTAAAAGCGCCATCGCCCAGATTGAAAAAGCTTACGGCAAAGGCTCCATCATGCGACTGGGGGACCGGTCGAATCTGGAGATTGACACCGTGCCCACCGGGTCGCTGGCGCTGGATCTGGCGCTGGGCGTGGGAGGGCTGCCCCGGGGCCGCATCATTGAGATTTACGGGCCGGAATCCTCCGGTAAAACCACGCTGGCCCTCCATGTGGTGGCGCAGGCCCAAAAAAAGGGCGGCGAGGTGGCCTTTGTGGACGCGGAGCACGCGCTGGACCCCTCCTATGCCCGCGCCCTTGGCGTGGATATTGAAAATATGCTGATCTCCCAGCCGGACACCGGCGAGCAGGCGCTGGAAATCACCGAGGCGCTGGTGCGCTCCGGCGCCATCGACGTGGTGGTGGTGGACAGCGTGGCCGCTCTGGTCCCCAGAGCCGAGATCGAGGGCGACATGGGCGACAGCTATGTGGGCCTTCAGGCCCGGCTGATGAGTCAGGCCCTGCGCAAGCTCACCGGCGCCATCGGCAAAACCAACTGCATCGTCATCTTTATCAACCAGCTCCGGGAAAAGGTGGGCGTTACTTACGGAAATCCGGAGGTCACCACCGGCGGCCGGGCGCTGAAGTTCTATTCCTCTATCCGCATCGACGTGCGCCGGATCGAGGCCCTGAAAAACGGCACGGAGCTCATCGGCAACCGTACCCGTGCCAAGGTAGTGAAGAATAAGATGGCTCCTCCGTTCCGGGAGGCGGAGTTCGACATCATGTACGGCGAGGGAATTTCCCGCAGCGGAGAGCTGATTGATTTGGGAATCAAGCTGGATTTGGTTCAGAAATCGGGATCTTGGTTCTCCATGGGCGAAACCCGCATCGGTCAGGGCCGTGACACCGCGAAAAACTACCTGCGTGATAATCCGGAGGTGATGGAGAAGCTGGAAGCGGACATCCGCGCCAACTTTGATAAGCTGCTCACCGGCCAGTCCCGCGTGGCGGCCAAGGCGGCGGGCCGGGCCGTGGATGTGGACGCGGACGATTTCAACGATGAAAATTGACCGTTTAGAGCGGTCGAAGCACATTTCCGGGCGGGTTCTGGTGTTTCTTGAGGACGGGACGCTGCTGAAAATTACCGAGCAGGAACTGCTGGACTTTGGCCTGCGGGCCGGGGACGAGCTGGACGAGGAGACGCTGGAACGGCTGAAGGCCTCCGCCTCCGGCTCCGATGCAAAGGCCAAGGCGGCAGAGCTGATCGGGCGCCGGGCCATGTCCCGGCGGGATTTGGAGCGGAAGCTGACGGAAAAGGGCGCGTCAGAGACAGAGGCGCGCTACGCCGCCGAGTGGCTGGAGGCCATTGGCGCGCTGGACGACGAGGAATACGCCGCCCTGCTGGTGCGCCACTGCGCGGAAAAGGGCTACGGCCCCGCCCGCTACCGTGATGAGCTGTACAAGCACGGCGTGCCCCGGGATTTGTGGGAAGACGCCATGTCTTCCGCCCCGGACCCGGCGGAGATCATCGGGGCGTATCTGCAAGATCGCTTCCGCAAGGGCCCGCCGGACGAGCGGGAGCGCCGCCGGGCCGCCGACGCGCTGGCCCGCCGGGGCTTTGGCTGGAGCGACGTGAGAGCCGGGCTGTCCGCTTGGGCGGAGCTGCCGGACGATTCCTGAGTATCCTTTTAAAAAGGCACTGCCTGCGCCGAAACAGGCCAAAGTTATTTTAAAAGCAACTTTTTAAAGTAGGCCGAAGCTCTGTAAAAACAGGCGAAGCCGCATTGTAACAATCAGGCCGCATCAAAACAAACCGGGACACATTGGGCCGCGCTCTTGGCGCGGCCCGCAAATCGAAACCCATGCAATGGAGGAGCTATTTTGAAGTACAGTGTTGCGTTTATTTCCTTGGGCTGCGCGAAAAACCAGGTGAACTGCGAGCAGATGATGGCCACCGTCACAGCGGCGGGCCACACCGTTGCCGCCGCGCCGGAGGGCGCGGACGTGGCGGTGGTGAACACCTGCGGCTTTCTGGCCTCCGCCTGTGAGGAGGCCATTGACAACATTTTGGAGATGGGGGCGCTGAAAAAGGCGGGAAAGGTACAAAAAATTCTCGTCACCGGCTGCATGGCCCAGCGGTACAAAGAGGATGTGCTGGGTGAACTGCCCGAGGTGGACGGCGTGCTGGGCACCGGGAGCTACGGCGACGTGGCTTTCGCCGTGGACGCCGTAATGGCCGGGGAGCGGCCCTGCCGCTTTGGCAGCGTCCACACGGCGGAGCAGGAGGGAGACCGGGTCCTCTCCACTCCGGGCTGGTACGCGTATCTGCGGATTGCGGAGGGCTGCGACAACCGCTGCGCCTATTGCGTCATTCCCTCTTTGCGTGGGAAATACCGCAGTCGTCCCATGAATCGCCTTCTGGAGGAGGCCCGGGATTTGGCGGACCGGGGCGTGAAGGAGCTGATTGTCATTGCGCAGGACATTACCCGGTACGGCACGGACCTGACGGGAAAGCACCAGCTTGCCCCCCTGCTGCGGGAGCTGTGCAAGCTGGACTTCCACTGGATTCGGCTTCACTACCTCTACCCTGACGAGATTGACGACGAGCTGATGGAGGTCATTGCCGCGGAGCCGAAGATTCTCAAGTATATCGACCTGCCCATTCAGCACTGCAACGATGTGATTTTGAAGGCCATGAACCGCCGGGACACCAAGGCGGAGCTGCTGGCCCTTTTGAACAAACTGCGGGCGCGCATCCCCGGTCTGGTGCTGCGCACCAGCATCATCGCGGGACTGCCGCTGGAGGACGACGCGGCCTTTGAGGAGCTTTGCGAATTCCTGCGGGAGACGAAAATTGAGCGGGCCGGCGTGTTCCCCTTCTCCCCGGAGGAGGGAACTCCCGCCGCCAAAATGGACCATGTGGACACCGAGGAGGCCCGCCGCCGGGCGGAGCTGCTGGTGGACGTACAGTCCGACGTGATCGACGGGTACAACGAATCCGTTCTCGGCTCCCTGCGGGAGGTGCTGTGCGAGGGGTTTGACCCCCAGGCCCAGCGCTATTACGGGCGCAGCTATGCCGAGTCCCCGGATATCGACGGGCGCATCTGGTTTGACGCCGACGAGGCCCGTCCGGGAGAATTTGTGAACGTCCGTCTCACCGGAACCACGGACGGCGAGCTGACCGGAGAAAAGGAGTGAACCACGGTGAATCTGCCGAATAAGCTGACACTGCTGCGCATTTTGCTGATTCCGGTGTTTATGGTGGTGCTGTACTGGGGCTTCCCCGGCGCGAATTACGCCGCGCTGGCCATTTTCATTCTGGCAAGCCTCACGGATTTACTGGACGGCCACATCGCCCGGTCCAGAAACCTCGTCACGGACTTCGGCAAGTTTGCGGACCCTCTGGCGGATAAAATGCTGGTCACAGCGGCCATGCTCTGGTTTGTGGAAATCGGGCAGATGCCCGCGTGGGCACTGCTGATTGTCATTTGCCGGGAGTTTGCCGTCAGCGGGCTTAGAATGCTGGCGTCCGACGCCGGGCGGGTCATCGCCGCCGGCTGGTCCGGCAAGGTGAAAACCGCCGCCACCATGGTGTGTCTTGTGCTGATGTTTTTGCCCATTCCCAAGGTGCTGAACGCCGCGTGCGTGTGGGTGATTGTTGTGACCACCCTGTATTCCGGCGTGGAATATTTTACGCAGAATAAAGACGTATTTCGGTCCATGTGAGTAAAGGGTCCGGGGTTTCAACCTTGTTGAAACCCCGGACCCTTTTTCTTTTCGGGCGGATCTTTCCCCCGGGCAGCACATCCAAAAAGAGAACCCCGACTTTTAAGGGAAGAAACCGGGACCGGAGAAAAATTCTCCCGTTTACCCGGGTGGGCAGGAAAGCCCCGCCCCTCCAAAAATCTGCGCCAATACCGCCCCGGCAGAGAGACCGGCAAGCCCCTCCGGGTCAGTGAGCACGCCCCTGTCAAGCGCCCAGCGGAACACGCCGCCGGAAAAATCCGTGTACACATCCCACGGCTTTCTAACCGGCGCGTAGCGGGCATACCATGCAGGACAACGCCGCATCACCGCCTCCGCCAGAGCCAGTGCCTGACAGCAGTCGGTATCACCGGGCGACAGGGCGCTGAGCTGCACGCCCCCTCCGGGGCAGCCCGCACGACTGTCGGAGGGCGTGGAGTGGGCCAGCAGAACGCTGCCGTCGCCGCAGGTCCCCATGCACAACCATACATGCCCCGCCATGCTGCAAATATCCCCCGGACGAAGTGCATTTTCCTCCCCAATTTCCGTCAAACAGCCCCAGCCGCGACGGGCAAAGTCCCCTGCCATGGACACAGCGGAGCACACATAGCCGGGAAGATCGTCCCGGTCATGGAGCGTGTTGTACACCGTCCAGCCCAGATAACCCGAGCAGTCCAGCCCCGCGTAATAATAGAGATTTTGCCCCAGAACAGGATAGTAGTCCCGATAACAATAGCACCTATTCTGCGCCCTGAAAAACCCACACCACTCCGGCGCAAGCCCAATGCGGACCGCCTGAGGCCCCGCACCGGTATCCTCCCGGTTCCAGCCGCCGCCGTAGACGTACAGCACGCTTCCCATGGGAGCTAAGGCGGTTGTCAGCAGATTTTTCAGCGTCCGCAGGCCGGGTACGACCCCAGAAGGGCATTCCGTTTTCTCGACATTGGAAAGTGGGGTTTTCATTCTGTTCTCCTCCTCCCCGGCGGGACTGCCCCGTCCGGCTGTTTGGATATATGCGAAAAAACCCGCTCCCATGCCGCGCGAGGTAGAAGGCGGAAATACGCCCAAGCTCTGTCATTAAAACCCCCTGCCCGGCAAAACCCGGAAATTTCCTAAAGCGCAGCCAATAAAACGGCCGAATTCCCGTCCCTGCTGCGTGAAAACCGTTTTCCTGTAACGCGCCCGCCTTGTCCGGCGATCAAGCTCTTCCCATGAAGGTCCGGCCTATTTCCAAGCCCCGGGGCGGTAAAAATACAGAGGG
>JAEWML010000133.1 GCA_023393155.1 Bacillota bacterium | reverse complement strand
TCTATCAGGTGGCCCGCCATGGCAGGGCAAGTCCCTCGTCGGGAGCGCTGATTGAGCGGCTGAACCCCCAATATGCCGTGAGCGCCTCGGAAAGCAGCGACAGCGCCATTCGGGAGGCCTGCGGGCAGGTGGGGGCGGAGCTGCTCTACACCATGGACGGAACCCTTCATTTTTCCAGCGACGGGACAGCCTTGACATATCTGTATCCCGAGGATAAGGAGCAGCCATATGCCGATACTTGAAAAGGAGGCGGAAGCCCGCAAGGCCCCGCCTCAAAAAGCCGCCGATTCCTTTACCAGGGGCGGCGACGCCAGAGCTCTGCGCAACCGGTCCTGGGTGTTTCTGACGGTGATGCTGAACACCGTCTATCTCTATTGGCGCATCCGGTACACCCTGCCGCTGGAATACGGCACAATTTCCATCATCGCGGGCGTTGCGCTGCTGGCGGTGGAGGTGCTGGGGGCTCTGGAGTCGCTGGTGCATTACTTTAATATGCACCGCATCGAAAATCATCCGGTGCCCGACGTGCCGCCGGAACTGTTTCCCGAGGTGGATGTTTTCATCGCCACCTATGCCGAGCCGGAGGAACTGCTGTATAAGACGGTCAACGGCTGCAAATACATGGAGTATCCCGACCCGGCAAAGGTGCATATCTATTTGTGCGACGACGGCAACCGTTCGGAGATTCGCAGACTGGCCCGGGAGATGGGAATTCGCTATATCGGGCGCAGCGACAACACGGGGGCCAAGGCCGGAAACCTGAACAACGCTCTTGCCCGGACAAGCGCGCCCCTGATTGTCACCCTGGACGCGGACATGATTCCCCAGCGAACATTTCTAATGCACTGCGTCCCCTATTTCGTGGACGCGGAGCTGAAGAACAAAACCCGGTCCGAAAAGGACAAGATTCGCATGGGCTTTGTCCAGACGCCCCAGAGCTTTTACAATCCCGACCTGTTCCAGTTCTTTCTCTACTCCGAAAACAGGATTCCCAATGAGCAGGACTATTTTTACAAGGACATTCAAGTGTCCCGTAACCGCTCCAACAGCGTGATTTACGGCGGCTCCAACACGGTGCTCAGCCGCGCCGCCATCGAGGACATCGGCGGGTTTTATCAGGGCGCCATCACCGAGGACTTTGCCACGGGCATCCTGCTGCAAAAGAAAAAATACACCTGCTATGCCATCAACGAGGTACTGGCCAGCGGCCTTTCCCCCACGGACCTGCCCGGCTTGATTCAGCAGCGCATCCGCTGGGCCCGGGGCTGCATCCAGACGGGGCGCAAGCTTCATATCCTCTCCACGCCAAAGCTGACCATGGGCCAGAAGGCGAACTATTGGGCCTCCATCTGGTATTGGTTTGGGCCGGTCAAGCGCCTGATTTACATCATGTCACCCATTTTGTTTGCTGTGTTTGGCTTCATGGTCATCAAGTGCACCCTGCCGGAGGTGCTGATCTTCTGGCTGCCCATGTATCTTTCCAGCAACGTGACGCTGCGGATGCTCAGTCAGGGTATCCGCTCCACCAAGTGGACAAACGTATACGAGACGGTGCTTTTTCCCTTTCTGTTCTTCCCCGTGCTGGCGGAGAGCCTTGGATTTTCTCTCAAAAAATTTCAGGTCACAAGAAAGGACGGCGGCCGCGATGGGGTTCGGGATGCGCTTTACGCCGTGCCCTTCGCGCTGTTTATCGGACTGTCTGTTCTGGGAATCTTCAATTGCGTGACCATGATTTTCCGCAGCGGCAGCATCGCGCCGATTGCGGTGCTGTTCTGGCTGAGCGTGAACCTGTTTAATCTGGTGATGTCCCTCTTTTTTGTGCTGGGACGGGGCTATCTGCGGATGAACGAGCGGGTGGAGGCCGAGGTGGACTGCCTTTTGAGCATCGGCGCCTTTCGGGACCTGTCCTGCGTCACCAAGGACTTTTCGGAAACGGGCATTGCGGTGCGCCTGTCCGGGCCCATAGACATCGACGACAAAGAGGAAGCGGAAATCCTTTTGAAAACCGAGCACTATACCGCCCGTCTCAAGGCCCGGGCAGTGCATATCGGCCCCATTCCGGGCGGCTGGAAATGCTCCTTTTTTATCACCGATTATGGTCAAAGCAAGGGAGAGTACATGCAAATGCTATATGACCGGGTTCCCTGCCTGCCCACCACGCTTCATAAATCCCACAGTATCTTCGATGATCTGCGATTGAATCTGGTGCGCCGGACCCGCGCCGTACTGTACCAGAACCGCCGCCATGCCCGGGTTTCTCTGGATGTGTCCGTACCGTCGGACCTCGGGCGCGCGGTGCACATTGACAATTTTGACTATAAATATCTGGCGACGGATACCAGGAATTTGCCGCCCGAGTTTTCTTTGCAGCTAAGGGAGAGACTGACGCTGAGGTGTGCGTTTGAACGGAACCTGCCGGGCGGGAAAAAGCTGTATGCCGTGACCAATTATGACGCGCTGCACAATGACGAACGAGCCTCCGCGCGGCTGAGTCAGTGGCTGGAATGGGCGATGAAGCAAGGGACTCCTACGGCGGAAGCGCCCGCCGCAAGGCCCCGGTATGCGGAGCTGGAGGACTGCCTGCTGGGCGTGGGTCCGGCGGATCGGGAGAAGTCCGATGCGTAGGCGGGGCGGCAGGCTGCGGCGCTGGGTGTCCGTATTAATGCTGTTGCTGCTGGTTGGAGGAGGAATTTTTGCATATCGCTGGAAAGCCGGTGAGGAGCGGCGCTTTGTAAAGGCGCTGGGCGCGGGCTGGAACCTTGGCAATACGCTGGATGTGCACAACCTCCACAAGGAGACGGATGACCCCACCGCGTATGAGACGTATTGGAACAACCCGCCCACCACGCCGGAGCTGTTTTCCGACGTGAAAGCGGCGGGGTTTGATCTGGTGCGCATCCCCGTGACCTGGTACGAGCATATGGATGAGGACCTCCAGGTGGACGAAGCGTGGCTGGGCCGGGTGCAGCAGGTGGTGGACGAGGCGCTGGCGGCAGGACTGTCCGTCATCATAAACGCGCACCACGACCCGTGGTATACGCCGCTGGAGTCGCAGGCCGGGGAGGCCGAGGTTTGGACGCGGGCCTTGTGGGGCCAGCTTGCGCTGCGCTTTCGGGAATATGACGAGTCGCTGTTATTCGAGAGCATGAACGAGCCCAGGCTCATCGGCACGGAGCGGGAGTGGAGCGATGGAACGCCCGAGGCGCGGGAGATTGTCAATCGCCTCAACGAGGTGTTTGTGGAAACGGTGCGTGCGTCCGGCGGGGAAAATTCCGGCCGATATCTGCTGCTGCCCACCTATTGCGCCCGCACGGGAACGGACGCGCTGGAGGGCTTTCGAATGCCCGAGGGGGAGCGGCTGATTGTCTCGCTGCACCTCTATGAGCCGTATGGCTTTACCCATCAGGAGTCCGGCTCCGCCGATTTTTCCCCCGACAGTGAGAAGGATACAAGGGCCATCGACCAGACCTTCCGGGATGTGGAGCGCCTGTTTGCGTGCAAGGGCATTCCCGTTATTATCACCGAGTTTGGCGCGCGGGACAAGGACAACGAGGACGTGCGTATCCGGTGGGCGCGGTATATTCTGGAAGCCGCCCGCCCTCTGGGCATCCCCTGCGTCTGGTGGGACGCGGGCGGCAGGCCGGAGGATGAGAAATCCTTTTCCCTGTACGATCGGTATGGCCGCGTGTGGCTGTTTCCAGACCTGACCGCCGCGCTGACGGAGTAAAGATAGCGCCGTGACGAAAGATTCCCCGTGGGCGCGGCTTTCTCGCGGATACGCTGCAAAGCGGCGGAAAAGCCGCCCAAGGCTGAGATATAACAGAGCCGGGAGAAATATTATCTCTCCCGGCTCTGTTTTTTTGTTCGGTGCCTTCCTCTGGATCACAGAAGACAATTTCACGAAGCTGCTCCGCTTCGTGGAGAAGTCGCTCCGCCAGAGGATAAATGCGAAGCCGTCTCAGTTCAGCGCGTCCGCGCTCTGGTGAAACAGCTCCGAAACCCGTGCCGCCACGGCGGGACAGAAGACAAGGTCTCCATCCTGCGCCAGCAGCGCGTCTGCGGCGGTCTGGGCCTCCTTCAAAAGCGCCGCGTCGCAGCCAAGGTCCGCCACCCGCAGCCCCGGCAGGCCGTGCTGCCGCAGACCGAAAAAGTCGCCGGGTCCCCGCAGGCGCAAATCCTCCTCCGCGATTTTAAAGCCGTCCGCCGTCTGGGTCATGACCCGCAGGCGCTGGCGGGTGTCCTCGTTCTTGCTGTCGGAGATGAGGATGCAATAGGATTTGTGGGCGCCCCGTCCCACCCGGCCCCGGAGCTGATGAAGCTGGCTCAGGCCAAACCGCTCCGCGTTTTCCACCACCATCACTGTGGCGTTGGGTACGTCCACCCCTACCTCAATCACCGTGGTGGACACCAGAATGTCCGTCTTCCCGGCGGCAAAGGCCCACATGACGGCTTCTTTTTCCTTCGTTTTCAGCTTTCCGTGTACAAAAGCCACCCGCAGGTCGGGGAAGACCTCTTTGCGAAGGGCTTCGGCATACTGTGTGACCGCCTTGCGCCCGTCGTCCCCGTCCTCGCTCTCCGTAATTTCCGGGCAGACCACGTAGCACTGCCGACCCTCCTCGACCTGCCTGCGGAGGAAGGCGTACAGCCGGGGACGGTAGCCGCCGGAGACAGCGGAGGTGCCGATATGCTGTCGTCCGGGGGGCAGTTCGTCGATGACGGACACGTCCAGATCGCCGTATAAAATCAGGGCCAGCGTCCGGGGGATGGGGGTGGCGGACATGACCAGCATGTGGGGGCTGTCCCCCTTGGAGGCCAGCGCCGCCCGCTGGCCCACGCCAAAACGGTGCTGTTCGTCCGTTACCACCAGTCCAAGGCGTTGGTATTCCACCCCTCCTGAAATCAGCGCGTGGGTCCCGATGATGAAATTAATTTCTCCCGCCGCCAGTTGGGCGGTGAGGGTGCGTTTGGTCTTTGGGGTCATGGACCCGGTGAGCAGGGCGCAGCGAACCCCAAGACGCTCCAGTAAGGGGGAAAGGCCGTCGTAGTGCTGGCGGGCCAGAATCTCCGTGGGAGCCATCAGCGCCGCCTGGCGGCCGTTTTTCACGCAGAAGTACACGCAGGCCGCGGCCACCATGGTTTTTCCGGAGCCTACGTCCCCCTGACACAGCCGGTTCATGGGCCTTCCGGAGCGCATGTCCTCAAGAGCCTCCGCTATGCAGCGCTTCTGGGCGGCGGTGAGGGTGAAGGGGAGCGCGGCGTAGAAAGGGTCCATATCAACGCGTTCAAACGGCTTGGTACGCACCTCGTCCCGCCGGGAGCGGAGACGGCGCAGGCCGATGGTGAACAAAAAAAGCTCTTCAAACGCCAGCCGCCGCCGGGCCAGCTCCAGCGCCTCGGGAGAGGCGGGGAAGTGAATGCTCTCATAGGCAAAGCCTGCGCGGCAGAGCTGGTGCGCTTGCCGCACCCACTCGGGCAGCACGTCCGGCAGAATATCCCCGCAGGCGTCCAGCCCCTGACGGATGGAGCGGGAGAGAAGCAGACGGCTCACCCCGGCGGTGAGGGGATAAACTGGGACGATGCGGCCCGTCTGTTCCCGCCGTCCCGCAAGCTCCACCACGGGGTTCGCCATCTGGCGGCGGAGGAGATTTCCCTCCGCCTTTCCGTAAAAAATATAGGTTTCCCCGGGTTTCAGGCTGTTTTTCAGCCATGTCTGGTTAAAAAAAGTCACGTCCAGCGCGCCGGAGTCGTCCACCGCCCGCAGCTTCACCAGTTCCAGCCCCTTGCGAACGTGGGAGAGGGTGGGGGAAGAGGCCACCATGGCCTCCACGCAGGCAAGCTCCCCGGGCTGGAGGTCCGAAATCCGTTTCGTGAGCGTCCGGTCCTCATAGGCCCGGGGGAAATAGGAAATCAAATCCCGCAGGGTGCGGATATTCAGCTTGCCGAGGGCCTTGGCCCGCTGGGTGCCGATCCCCTTGATGAACTGCACGCTTGTATTTAAATCTGCCGTGGGGACCGCCTCCTCTCACATTGCTTGTTCCATTATAGCGGCCCACGGCTCGGTTGGCAAGGCGGTTTTCCGGAAAAGGGAGCCGCGAAAACAGGCACGCAAAAAGGCGGCTACGGAAAAGAGAGTTACAGAAAAGGCGGACGCGAAAAAGGCGGGCCTCTTTTGAGGTCCGCCTTGTGTACGAACGATTTCCGCTGGGGCGCTTTGTGCCGGGCGTTCCGGCGGCAGGGCTTACAGATTCAAATTAAGATACTCTACGTACCGATAAGCGAGGCCGTCCTCCTCAATCAGCTCCGACTGGGAGACGACTTTCCACGCGGCCAGCTTATCCAGATTGGGGAAGAAGGTATCCGTTCCGGGAATCACGGCCTCTACCCGGGTCAGGTAGACCATTTTGCAGCGGGAGAGCATGGCCGCATAGATGCTGCCGCCCCCCATGACCCATACGTCGTCGGAGCTCACGTCCACCAGACTCAGTGCGGCTTCCACGCTGTGGACAATTTCCGCCCCCTCCCGGGTGAACTCCTTGTCGTGAGTGATGACGATATTGCGCCGGTTGGGCAGGGGGTTTCCGCCGGGCAGGGTTTCCAGCGTCCTGCGTCCCATGATGACGGTTCCCCCGGAGGTGAGCGTGCGGAAGCGCTTCATATCCTTCTTCAGATAGAATAGCAACTGATTGTCTTTGCCGATGCCCCAATCCTGTGCCACGGATAAAATCGCGTTCATAAAAAAGCCTCCCTCTTTATATGGCAATGGGAATTTTCGCTTCCAGCGGGGCGGGGGTATAGCCATCCAGCCGGAAGCTGTCCCTTGTAAACCGGTAAAAATCCGTCACCGACGGGTCCGCGGAGAATCGCGGGGCGGCGGCGGGGGCCTGCGCGAGAATTTCTTCCACAATGGGGACGTGCCGGTCGTAGATATGCGCGTCGGCAATGACGTGGACCAGCTCCCCGGCCCGCAGGCCCGAAACCTGAGCCAGCATATGCGTCAGCACGGCGTACTGCACCACGTTCCAGTTGTTGGCGGCCAGCATATCCTGACTGCGCTGGTTCAAAATGGCGTTCAGGGTATTTCCCGAGACATTGAAGGTCATGGAGTAGGCGCAGGGATAGAGGTGCATTTCGTGGAGATCCTGAAAATTATAGATGTTGGTGAGAATCCGGCGGCTGGCGGGGCTGTTCTTTAAATCGTACAGCACCCGGTCCACCTGATCGAACTCCCCCTCGGGGTATTGGTGCTTCACGCCAAGCTGATAGCCGTACGCCTTGCCGATGGAGCCGGTTTCATCCGCCCACTGGTCCCAGATTTTGGCGTTTAAATCATGAATGTTATTGGACTTTTTCTGCCAAATCCACAGCAGCTCGTCGATTGCGGTTTTCCAATAGGTGCGCCGCAGGGTCAGAATCGGGAATTCGGCGGCAAGGTCATACCGGTTTACAAGTCCGAATTTTTTGACGGTGTGGGCGGGAACTCCGTCCTCCCAGCGGGGGCGGACCTCCCGGTCCCTGTCCCACACGCCGGTATCCAGAATATCCCGGCAGTTTTGAATAAACAGCTCGTCCGCGCGGCTCATGATGAATTCCTCCGTCTTTTGTTTTGACCTATACAGTATAGCAGAATGAGACGCCGGTTTCAACGGGAATTGACTGGGAACCATTAAAAAAGTTCCGCATAAAATTGCAGTCTTTTGGTAAAATGACAGTTGTATCTGTGCAAAAAGTGCTGTAAAATAAAAAGACAGTCCATAAAATTAGAGGGGGTGTGGAGGATGCCGGAGGGACTGGAGGGCGATAAGCGCGGCTATTTGCTGGAGGATTTTCGCCTGTTTCGCTTAAAGGACACCAGCACGAAGACGCTGGAGTACCACTATCACGAATTTGACAAGCTCATTCTGCTTTTGGGCGGCAAAGTGACCTATATGGTGGAGGGCGTGACCTACTTCCTCCAGCCGTGGGATTTGCTGCTGGTGCCCCGCAACCAGATTCACCGGGCGCTGATTGACACGGGAGAACCCTATGAGCGGATGGTGTTGTGGCTGGGGCGGGAGTGGATGGACAGGAGAAGCGACCCGGACGAGCCGCTGTCCGCCTGCTTTGATTTGGCCTGCCGTCGGGGATTCCACCTCCTGCGGACGGACGGAGAGCGGCGACCCTTTTATCTGCGCCGGTTTCAGGAGCTGGAGGAGGCGCTTCGGTCCCGGGAGTACGGCAGCGGCCGGATGGCCGACGCCTGCTGCCAGCAGCTTTTGATTGACGTGAACCGGGACAGTCTACGGGACAAAACCGCGGAGCGGGAGAAGGACGCCTATCGTTCCGACCCGAAAATCGAGGAGATTCTGCATTATATTGCGGGAAATCTGGACGGGCCGCTGACGGTGGACGCGCTTGCCGAGCGGTTTTTTCTCAGCCGGTATTACCTGATGCACCGGTTTAAGGAAGTCACGGGCTATACCGTGCACCAGTATATCAGCCAGAAGCGGCTGTTGCTGGCGGGGGAGCTGCTGCGGGAGGGAACGCCTGTGATGCGGGCGGCAGTCCTTGCCGGGTTTGGGGATTATTCTTCGTTTTTGCGCGCCTTTCGCGCCACATTTCACGCCAGCCCCCGGGATTTTCAGCCCCGCCGGTGACAAGCCGCCGCAGGACGCCCGCAGGCTGGGCAAGAGCTGCCGGAAAGGCAGGGCGGATATAGAAAAAAACGGAAAAATTTTCAGAGTGTTGTAAATGCCATTTGAACGGTTTAGAAAAGCTTGATATTCTAATAAAGCCATCGTATGCACAAACCCCGGGAAGCGCCGTTCGGCGCTCCCCGGGGTGAGGACAGGAAAACTGACCTTATTTGTACGCTGCTTTGCGCATCGGAGAGGTGACGGCCACGGATACGCCGATTACGTAGACCACAATGCCGATGATATAGCCCGCAATCCGGGCGTCCTTGCCGAAGAAGTCGGAAATCTGGCCGGAGAGGATCAGCACCATGCCCAAGGGCGCAATGATCTTCATGCACACGGAGAAGAAACCGTCCATTCCGCTGCCGGCGCCGGAGTGAATCTCGTCCAGCATGGATTTGGGATGAATTTCCCAGCCGATCATAATGCTCATCAGCATGGCGCCCAGCGGCATGGCAAGACCCTCGGAGAGCATATCCATGAAGTCCAGCCAGCAGTCGTTCCAGCCTGTGACGTTGGTCTCCATGCCCAGAAGATTGAACGGGGCGATGCCGTTGGAGCCCAGACCGTCCACCGCCACCAGGGCGGCTTCCGCCAGAATGGCGAGGCAGACCAGCAGCACGATTCTGGGGCGGCTGGCTTTTCTGCCCTTCTGGGCCGCACGGTCCAGGAAGAACGTGCTGATGACCTCAATCAGGGAGATGCCGGAGGTGATGGCCGCAATCAGCACCAGCAGATAGAAAATGGTGCCGAACAGGGCGCCCACGCTGCCCATGCTGTTGAACACATTTTGCAGTGTGACGAACAGAAGGCTGGGGCCGCCAAGGGCGATTTCCCCCACGGGGATGCCCTGCTGGATGCCATAGGCCACGGCGGCGGGGATGACGGCGATGCCCGCCATGATGGCGATGATGGTGTCGGAAATGACAATGATGGTGGAGTTCCGCACCAGATTTTCCTTTTTGTCGATGTAGGAGCCGTAAGTAATCATGGCGCCCATGGCCAGAGATAGGGAGAAGAACATCTGCCCGCCCGCAGTGGCCAATACGGTACTGATACTGGGAGCGGATTCGATGAAGCCGCCCGACACCGCATAGCCAGGGACGAACATGAACTTCAGCCCCTCAATGGAGCCGGGCATGGACAGGCTCTTGATGATGATGATGACCAGCATCACAAACAGAGCGGGCATACCGACGTTGTTGAATTTCTCAATGCCGCCGGAAATGCCGCCGCGGTTGATGAGATAGCAGATAATTAAGAACAGCATGGTGTAAACAACGGAGCCCAGGGGATTCGTCAGCATGGAGTGGAACAGGTCGCCGCCGGAAATGGTCGGGTTCCGGAAAGCAAGATTGCTCAGATTCAGGGACATGTACTCAATGCAGTAGCCCCCCAGCACGGAATAAAAGCTCATGATAATGAACGGAGAAAAGACTGCCAGCCAGCCGATCCACTTGAATCGCTTGGAAACCGCGTGATAGGCCCCGATCGGTCCGGTCCCGGTCTTGCGGCCCAGTGCCAGTTCCCCCATCATGATGGTGAAGCCCACGAAGGCCGCCAGCAGCAGATAGACAATCAGGAAGGTAAAGCCTCCCGATTTGCCCATCTTGTATGGAAAGCCCCAAATGTTGCCAAGGCCGACGGCCGAGCCGATTGCCGCCAGCAGGAAGCCAATGTTGCTTCCCCAACTGCCCCTCTCATTTTCCACAGATAGCCCCTCTTTCTTAAATGGATTTGTGGTAAAAATATACTATTAACAAAGTGTGAAGTCAAGAGAAACAGGTGAAAAGTGTACAAAAGATTTTTAAATATTTGTGACAGAATTAACAAAAGGGATAAAACCGGCAGACAAACAGGGTTTGCGGGGCGGACGGCCGCCGATGAAGAACCCGGGAAAGGATCGAGGAAGTATGCTTGAGTTTACGCCGATAGCCGCCGAACATGGAGCATTGCTGCGCGGATATTACGAGACATGCAATTATGGGCTTTGTGAATACTCCGCGGGAACAAAGCTGATGTGGGGAGAGCGGCTCCACCCCGCCTTTGCGGAGGCGGCAGGGTGTTTGATCGTCCGCAACGAGCTGGAGGGGGAATTTCTGTTCGACTATCCCGTCCCCGGCCCAGAGGGGGATGAGGACGCGGCTCTTTCCGCTATTGAAGACTGGTGCATGGGGAAAGGGGTGTCCCCGGTGATTTCCGTGGTTCCGGCAGTAAAGGCGCCCCGTCTTTTACAGCGCTATCCCTATGTGGGGGTGCGCAACGTGCGCACCTGGCAGGACTATCTGTACAAGGCGGAGGATTTGCAGAACTTTGCCGGACGGCGGTATTCCGGGCAGCGCAACCACATCAAAAAGTTTTTTGCTGCCTGCCCCGACGCGGAGTTTAAGCCCCTGACCGCGGAGGATATGCCGCTTGTAAACCAGTTTTGGGAGGATTACGGGCAGGAGTTTGCCAAGGCGGACGACCCCAGGGCGGCGACGGAATTAGAACTGGCAAAGCGGACGGTGGGTGGGCTGGATAAGCCGTGGTTCTTCTGCGGGGGAATGATGAGCGGAGAAAAGCTTCTCTCTCTGGCGCTGGCGGAGCGGTGCGGCGACACCCTGATTATCCACATCGAAAAGGCGCTGTATTCCTATGCGGGGGTCTATCCCGCCATGGTGCAGGCCTTTGCCCGGCACTTTGCCGGGGACGCCGTCTGGCTCAACCGGGAAGACGACGCCGCCGACAGGGGGCTGCGGACCTCGAAGCTGCAATACGGGCCGGATCATCTGGCGCCCAAGTATCACTTTGCCCCCCAAAATGAGCTGCTGTGCCATGTAAAGACCCTGCCGGTGCTGACCACGGAGCGGCTGACCCTCTCCGAGCTGACGGAGGAGGACATTCCCGCCTACAATGCGCTGGTGCTGGATGGAGCGCGAAACCGGTGGTGGGGCTATGACGATGTGGCGGGTCTTGGCCGCCCGGTGGAGGAACGGAGCTTTTACGAGGTGGCAAAGCGGGACTACCGCAACTGCGCGGCGGTGAATTTTGCCATCCGGCTGGAGGGAAAGCTCATCGGCGAGGCGGTGCTTTACCATTTTGACTATCGGGGAGATGCGGAGCTTGGCTGTCGCATTGCCGGGGAGTACGGCGGCCACGGTTATGGGACGGAGGCATTTGCCGCCGCCGCCGAGTGGGGGCTGTACGGGGTCCACCTGACGCGGGTGGTCGCCAAGTGCTTTAAGGAGAACGAGGCGTCCCGAAAGATGCTTGCCTCCTGTATGCGGCCCGCAGGCGAGGATGAAACATATTACTATTTCGAAAAAAAGGTATGAGCTTTCAAAATTTCCTGGGGCCGGATTTTTAAGAGGATTAAAAAACCCGCTGACGCGGATTTTTTGACGAATTGGTTTTTTGCCTGCGGGCAATGTAAAGTAAGAGGCTGAGGAATGCGCTTCCTCAGCCTCTTAAATGTCGTCTTTTCTTTCCAGCGGCACGTGGGGCGCACGAAGTCGCAAGCTGCGCCCCGCCCGCTTCTTTCTGCGGACAAAGGCGCACAGCGCGATGGCACCTCCTCTTTCGCGGAACCGGGGGATTTGCAAGTGTGAAGGGAGTTGGGAGACGAAAGACAAAAGATGAAAGGCGAGGGGTAAAAAGCGAGGGGCAAAAGATAGGAGACAAAGAACGCGGGTTTTGATTTTGGCCGGTTTTTACATAACTTTTCTTCCCGAAATCCATACTAGACCCCAAAAGGGAGGTGCGGTATGGAACAGCTTTCAACCCGCTATGACGACAACGTCCGCCGCGTGGATGAGCTGCTTGGCGCGGGGCGCAACTGCGACATGGTGGCACGGGATTTTGTCATCGGAGGGCGCAGGGCCCGCATCTGGGTAGTTGACGGCTACGGTCAGGACACGATTTTAGAGCGAATGGGAGCCTTTTGGCTGTCGCTGCGCCCGGAGCAGGTGAGGACGCTCACGAAGATGCAGGAATTTGCCGACCGGTTCATCACGTTTTCCGAGACGAATGTGACGGAGGATTTGGAGGACATCTGCACCTCCGTCCTGCTGGGGAAAACTCTGTTCCTGATGGAGGGGCTTACCGGCGGGGCGATGATGGACGCGAAGGGCTATCCCTCCCGGGGCGTGGATGAGCCTGCGGACGGAAAGGTATTGCGAGGCGCCCACGACGGATTTGTGGAAGCCGTGGTGCCAAACATGGCGCTGCTGCGCCGCCGTATCCGGGACCCTCAACTGACCATGGAGAGCCACAAGGTTGGGGGTCGGAGCCGGACGGACGTGGTGCTGTGCTACATGGAGGACCGGGTGGACCGAAAGGTGCTGGAGCAAGTTCGGGAAAAGCTGGCCGGGGTGGACGTTCACTCCCTCTCCATGGGGCAGGAAAGTCTGGCGGAGGCCATTCGCCCCAAGCAGTGGTATAACCCGTTTCCAAAAATCAGGTATACTGAGCGGCCCGACACGGCGGCAGCCACGGTGATGGAGGGGAGCGTGGTGGTGCTGGTGGACAACACCCCGGCGGCTATGCTGCTGCCTACCACCATTTTTGGCTTTACGCAGGAAGCCAATGATTTTTATTTCCCGCCTCTGGTGGGAACCTATCTGCGGCTGCTGCGAATGTCGGTGATGCTGCTGAGCCTGTTCATCACCCCCACATGGTATCTGCTGGTCAGCCAGCCCAACCGCCTGCCGGACTGGCTTTTATTTTTGGCAAAGCCGGAGCCCTGCGCCCTGCCGCTGCTGGCGCAGCTTTTGGTGGTGGAGTTTCTGATTGACCTTTTAAAGCTGGCCTGTTTGAACACGCCCAGCGCCCTGTCCAACTCCTTCTCCATGCTGGGCGCGTTGATTTTCGGAGATTTCGCGGTGCAGGCCGGGTGGCTTACGCCGGAGGTGCTGGTGTATATGGCGGTGGTGTCCATCTCAGGCTTTTCCCAGCCCAGCTTTGAGCTGGGCTACGCGGTAAAGCTGCTGCGGATGCTGCTTTTGATTTTCTCCGCCATCTTTGATCTGTGGGGGCTGGTGGGCGGAATCTTGCTGATTCTCTGGCTGGTGGCCACCAACAAGACGGTGGTGGGACCGGGCTATCTGTATCCGCTGATTCCCTTCAACGGCAAAGCCTTGAAGCGGCTCTTGATTCGCGAGCCCATCGGACGGGACAATACGTGAAAAACGGCGGCTTTGGCGTCCTGTGGAGAGGCCAAGGCCGCCCAACTCTTGCAAGAAGAAGGAATTTGTGGTATTCTGATCATCAAAACCCAAGGCCAAAGCAGGCTTTGGAAATGCAGAAAGGGGGAGTTATGAACCAAAAAAAGGAACGGCGGCGGACGGAACGCCGAAATTTCAAAGTGGCACTGAACAAGGAGCTGCGGGAGCACAAAAGTTCCTTCCTTGTGTTTTATTTTCTGCGGGCGCTGGTGATACTGGCTCTGGCCCGCCAGCTCTGGCTGGGGAGCTATGAAAGCGCCTTTTTCTGCGTGCTGACGCTGCTGCTGCTCTACCTGCCAAGCTGGGTGCAGGTGCGGCTGCGGATTGAGCTTCCGCCGCCCTTGGAAATCACGGTGCTGTGCTTCATTTTCGCGGCGGAGATTTTGGGAGAGGTCAACGCGTTTTACATTGTGATTCCCTTCTGGGATACAATTTTACACACGCTCAACGGCTTTCTCGCGGCGGCGGTGGGCTTTTCCATGGTGGTGCTGCTGAACGATAATCCCCGGCTTACCTTTGATCTTTCGCCGGTATTTATGGCGCTGATGGCGTTTTGCTTTTCCATGACCATCGGCGTGCTGTGGGAGTTTTTTGAGTTTGGCTGCGACTATTTTCTGGGAACGGACATGCAGAAGGATACGGTGATCCACGTAATTAAAACGGTGGCGCTGGACGCAAGCCGCAGCAACAAAGTGGTGGTGATTCCGGACATCACCGAGGTGACGGTGAACGGAGCGGATTTGGGTCTTGGCGGGTATCTGGACATCGGGCTGATTGACACCATGAAAGACCTGATTGTGAATTTTATCGGCGCGGCGGTATTTTCCGTCACCGGCTTTTTCTATGTGAAAAGTCAGGGTAAAAGGCGGACGGCGGCCCAGAGCTTTGTTCCCAGCCCGAAGGAGGCCCACCGGGATTATCTGGCCCAGGCCCGGGAGCGGTCGGCCGCTGAGACAGCGGCTTCTTTGCCGGAGGAAAGCGGCGTCACGGAGCGGCGGGAAGATTCAGTGCAGGCCACCGATATAGAGAAGAAACAATCTTCGGAGGAAACGGAACATCCGGAGGACGAAGCGCCCGCTGCGGGCGGACGGTAAAAAGGAGCGGAATGGACTTGAAAGCATTTCGGCAATGGTTGACGGAGGATTGTTACGCCCGGGAGGTGGAACTGTCCTTTGCCGACTGCGACAGAGACAAATATGTGCGCCCGGCAGAGCTCTTGAGCCTTGTGGCGGGGGCGGCGGGCTTTGACTATGACGCAAGAGGCCTGACTTATCAGAAGCTTTACGAGCTGGGGCAGGTATTTTTACTGTCCCGGGTGGCGATGCGGATTCACCGGCGGCCCGTGAACCGGGAGGTGCTCACCGTCTCCACATGGGAGGACGGCATCCGGGGAGCCCATCTGCGCCGGGCCTACGAGCTGACGGACGAGAGCGGCGCCGCCGCCGTGAGCGCCCGCAGCGAGTGGATTCTCATTGACCCGGCGGAGCGGAAAATTCTCCGGCCCTCCGATTTCAAGGGCAAGGCCGTGCATGTCTGTCCCAAGGCGATCAACAGCCCGGAATGCCGGAAAATCTTCCTGCCCAAGGACGGGCTGGAGGAGCTGGGGCCGCGTCCCGTCCGCTGGTCCGATCTGGACGGCAACGGCCATGTGTTCAGCGGGAATTACGGCGACATCGTATGGGATGCCCTGCCGCCGGATTTGCAGTCCGCCCCCCTGCGGGAGCTGTACGTGAATTACAGCAAGGAGGCCGTGCTGGGGGAGACGATCGCCCTGTTCGGCTTTCGGGAGAAAAGCGCCTACACCGTGGAGGGACGGCTTGGAGAGGCGCTGTGCTTTTCCTGCCGGTGCGAGTTTGGCGCGGCTGGGCAATGAGAGATAGAGAAAAAACAAAAAAAGAGGTATTGAAAATGAAGCTGAGAAACAAAAGATGGATTTCTGTGGCGGCACTGGCCATGATGTTGATGCTGACCGCCTGCGGCGGAAGCAGCGGCGAAGAGTATGAAGAGGGCCGCATTGGAGATGTGATGCACAGTGAGTTTTTTGACTTCACAGTCAACAACGTCTATATTTGTGATACATATGAGGGATATACCCCTGAGGCGGACCGTAAGCTGCTGGTGTCGGAACTGACAATCAAAAACACGTTCAACGAGACCATCCCCATGTTTGACACCGATTTCCAGGCCCAGTGGAATGACAAGGACGATCAGGAGAACGCGTTTGCAAACCCCGTTGATTCCATTGTGAGCGAAGATCAGCTGGAGTCCGAGTACGATCTGGCAGTGGATGAGGAGCGGACCGGTCTTTTGATTTTTGAGGTTCCGACGGCTTTTGACGATTTTTCCATTGTCTATTTGGAGGAATTTGACACCGGTGAAACCGGCAATCTGTACGAGGTATTCTTTACAGCAAAAGAAGCCGGTGTGTCCATGTAAAACAGATATTTGGATATAGAAGGCGGCCCCGGACGAATCCGGGGCCGCCTTTTACTGCAAACATCAGAGTCTTTCCAAATCCCGGGGGGTCATCACCATGTCCCGCCGGATGTCGGCAAGACTGTGGGCCCCGCA
>JAEWML010000125.1 GCA_023393155.1 Bacillota bacterium | reverse complement strand
CAAGCGCCGCGTCGCAGGAGGCCATCAGCTCCGGGAATCCCGCCGCCAGATACATGCCCACGCACTCGGACAGGCCCACCGCGTCCGGCCGCTCCAGCGCGCGCTTGATGATCTCCGTGTCAAATCGCCCGCCGGAGGTTTCCAGATTGGGGGAAAAGGGGACGTGGGAGGGAACGACGAAGTAGAGCTTCAAATCCGTGGCTTCCGCTTCCTCCAGCACCGCTTCGATGGCTTCAAGGCCCCCCACCACGCCGATTTCGTGCAGGTCGGTCATGATGACCGTGGTGCCGTGCTTCAGCACCGCCTCGGCAAAGGAGCGGATGGCAAGGTTGGAGCTTTCGGGATGAATGTGTCCGTCGATAAAACCGGGGGTGAGATACTTGCCCTGCGCGTCAAGGATTTTTGTGCCCTCGCCGATGGTATAGTCCACATCGCCCACGGCGGCAATTTTGTCCCCTGCCACCGCAACGCCGCCGTCATAGATTTCTCCGGAGAAAACATTTACGATTTTACCGTTTTTCACCACCAGATCGGCGGGCTCTTTCCCGCCTGCCACCGCCAACAGCTTCTGATCCATAGTTACAGCCCCGCTTTCTTAAAATAGCTTCTTTTCCTTGTCGATTCTGACCACCGGGAATCTTGCGGGAAGCTCGACCCCCGCGCGCTTATAGATGGCGGCGGCGCGGGCCGCGCCCTCCTCCAGAATTGCGTCCTCGTCCAGCGTGAGGATTTTGCGATCTTTCATCAGCCACTTGCCGTCGCACATGGAGCAGGTGATATTCTCAGAGTGCATGGCCGTGACCAACGCGGCAATTTTGTCGTTGACCGGCATCATGGACGGCCCATGGGGGTCAATGACAATCAGGTCGGCCTTTTTCCCGGGTTCCAAAGAGCCGTACAGCTTGTCGTCCAGCAGCGCCCGGGCGCCCCACCTCGTGGCCATCCGCAAAATGTCCTGACTGGGGACCACCGTTGGATCCAGCCGCCAGCCCTTGTGGATCAGGGAGGTCAGCCACATTTCATCCACCATGTCCATGTGGTTGGAGGAGGAGGCTCCGTCGGTGCCGATGGACAGGCAGATGCCCTCGCTCAGCATTTTGGGGATTCTCGCAAAGCCCAGCACCCGCATGGCGGAGGCCGGATTGTGCGATACCTTCACGTCCCGCTTTTTAAAGAGGGCAATCTCCTCGTCTGTCAGCCACACGGTGTGGACCGCCAGCAGGTTGGGACTGAGGACTCCCAACGCTTCCAGATGCTGAACGGTGCCCTCGCCCCAGCGGGCGTAGGTGTATTCCTTCTCCTCCTTGGCTTCGGCCACGTGCATGTGGATGCCCACGCCATATTTGTCCGCCAGCTCCTTGGTCTTGACGCACAGCTCGTCGGTATTGTTGAAAATTGTGCGCAGGCCGAACCAGACCTGCACCCGTCCGTCCGCGGTGTTGTGATACTTCTCCAGATCAAGGACCTGCTGCTCCAGCTCCTCCTCCATGGTGCGCTGCCAGACGGGGGGCAGCCCCTCGCCGCAGTCCATCACGGACTTTGCAAGCTTTGCCCGCAGGCCGGATTTTGCCACGGCGCGGCACATGCCGGACACAAACTGTCCGCCCGGCTCCGCGAAGGAGGTGACGCCGGTTTTAATCATCTCAAGGCAGGTTGCCAGCGTGGAGATATAGGAATCCTCCTCCGTCATGCTGCTCTCAAAGGGCCACATCCGCTTGTGAAGCCAAGTGACAAAGTCCACGTCGTCGCCCACGCCCCGGCTGATCTGCTGAGAGGTGTGAACATGGGTGTTGACAAAGCCCGGCAGAACGTATTTCCCGTTCAAGTCCATAATTTCGGCGTCCGGCGCCACCGTTTTGGGGTCAATCCGGCCCACCGCCTTAATTTTGCCGTCCTCCACCAGAACGCCGCCGCCGTCATACACCGTCTCATGCCCCTCGGCCATGGTGACGATGAAGCCGTTTTTCAGTAATATCTGTTTCATGGAACGTATCTCCTTCTTTTAAGTTAAGGAAATCACCGGGTCAATCAGCTTAAATTCCCGCACGTCGAACAGGCCCTGATCTGTGATGCCCAAGCAGGGAATGAAAATCAGGGTAATGAAGGAGAGGGTGATGTTGGGAGAGGGCACTTCGCAGCCCAGCGTCCGGAGAATTTCAATCATCTCCGCAAGCTTTTCAGCGACGGCCTCGCCGTCCAGATCGGAGAGCAGGCCGCAGATGGGCAGGGGAATTTCGGAGAGGACCTTTCCGTCCTTGACCAGCACAAGGCCGCCTTGCAGCTCGGCAATGCGGTTGACCGCAAAGGCCATGTCCTCCGCTTCACTGCCCACCACGGTGATATTGTGATGGTCGTGACCCACACTGATGGCAATGGCCCCGGATTTCAGGCCGAAGTTCTTGATAAACGACCTTCCGATGCCGCCGTTTTTCCCGTAGCGCTCCACGCAGGCGATGCGCAGCACGTCGTTTTCCACATCCGGCAGAATCACGCCGCCTTCAACCGTCAGCTCCGCTTCCAGCGCGTCGGTGAGCAGGGTGTCGTGGGACGCGCCGATCACATGGACCTTCGCCTTGGTATGGCGAGGGTCTGCCTTCAAAACCAGATCGTCTCCCGTGATTTTGTGGGAGAGCTTGACGGTGTCCCGCAGAAGGCCGCTGTAATTGGGCGCGGGCAGCTCCTTGACAAGGGCGCGCCCGTCCACCACCAGCTCGCCGTTTGCAATGACCCGCTCCACGCGGCACTCCTCCAAGGAGGAGAGAAACACGATGTCCGCAATTTTGCCCGGGGTGATGCTGCCCACCCGATCCTGAATGCGCAGGCTCTCGGCGGGATTGAGCGTCACCATCTGGATGGCGGTGACGGGGTCCACCCCCTCCGCCACGGCGATGCGGACCTTATTGTCCAGATGGCCGAGGCGGCTGATGTGCAGCGCGTCGATGTCGTCGCTGACCATAGAGCAGTATCGGGTGTCCACGTGCTCCTGCGTAATGATGTTCAGGCAGGGGCGCAGGTCTGTGGAGGCGGAGCCTTCCCGCATCAGCACATGAAGTCCCATGCGCAGCTTGGCAAGGGCCTCCTCCCGATTGGTGCTCTCGTGGTCGCTGGTGACCCCCGCACCCACATAGGCGTTCAGGTTTTCGCCCATGACGGCGGGCGCGTGGCCCTCCGCGGTTTTGCGATACCGCTCCGCCAAGTCCAGCATATGGGCGGAAACCGGGCTCCCCGCCAGAATCGGCGGGGCCAGCACCTCGGCAAGGCCCACGGCCTCGGGAAGGGTGATTAGCTGGTCGATCATCTCACTGTGCAGCGTGCTGCCGGTGGTCTGGATGCCGTTTTCCTCCATAAAGGCGGGGATGGGATAATAGAGCTTCACCGGCGTGTTTTTGGACTCCGCCAGCACCTCCTTCATCCCCTCGGTGCCGGAGACAATCGTGACCTCCATCAGGTCGGTGGCCACGGCGGTGGTTCCGTGCTTCACCACCATTTTTGCAAATTCCGTGTAGGAGAGCATGCTGCTTTCAATGTGGATGTGGGCATCCAAAAATCCGGGGGCGAGAAACATGCCCTCGGCGTCGATAACCTGTGTATCCGGGCCTACCGCGCCCGCGGGCAAGGGACCGATGGAGGCAATTTTGCCCTTTGCCACTGCAATTTCCGTCTCATAGATTTCATGGGTGACCACGTTTACCAGCTTGCCGTTTTTAATCACAATGTCGGCAGGCGTTTTCCCCAGCGCGACCTGAATCAACTCGTTGTCCATGGCAACCTCCTGTATGTTTAGTATTCATAAAACCGTGAAGGGATGCGGGCTGAAGTCATATTTACCGGGCCTCCCGGAAATAGGGCTTCCCAACGCCCGCCGGGCCCGCGCCCACGCCCTTTTTGGTAATGGCCGAGAGCACCAGCACCGCCACCGTAAGAATATAGGGCAGCATATCCATCACCTGGGCGGCGAGAGAGATATCCAGGCCAAAGACAGACAGGCTGGAACCCTGAAATTTCAGGGTCATCCCCTTCAAAATTCCAAAGAGATAGCACCCGAAAATAGCTTTGA
>JAEWML010000108.1 GCA_023393155.1 Bacillota bacterium | reverse complement strand
ATCCAAGGGTGGCCCCACCTTTGCCGAGAGTGCGCTTGACGGGGAGGGCCGGAACAATAAGAAACAATCCGGCAACCGCCATAAGCCCGCGGACGATAAGAAGTAGCTTGCCTTTGGGCGAGCTTCTTTTTTGTCCTATCAATCCGTGTCCACCACTCCTTTCCCGCTTAAACCTAAGCGGAACCTTCTGCCCATCCTGGACATATCCTGCAATAAGAGGTGGTATCTATGACTTTGCAGGCGATGGTGGTTAGAGTTCGCCCTGGCGATTTGCTTGTCTTCGACGAGTCAATGTCACAGACTGTGCTTGTCCATACGCCGTGTGCGTGCCGCTTTCGAGTCGGCAATTGCGTGAGCATTTTTTATAACGGGATAATGACCAGGAGTATTCCTCCGCAAATCACCGCAATCAGAATTGTCAGAATTCCTTGTTTTTGGTAACATAACAATCAAGTGCTGAATTAGATTTCACGCCGCCTCTTTCAAGAGGCGGCTTTTATTATCCATCCTGTCTGCCCTCCCCGGCCCGCAGTTGAAGCATGAGCCGGTCGAACCCTCTCGCCTCCCTCTGGGAGGGAAACTTAATTGACTTCCCTCCTTGCAGGCAGCGGGAGGTTGGTTCGTTATAAAATTTGACGTATCGGCACATTTTTTTGCTCCATCTTCGGCAGCAAGCTTCTTAATGGCGGCTTTCGCGTCCTCTGTCTGATACCACGGCCCATGAGACCTTACGCTTTTCATCCGCTCGTCTATACCTTGCATATAAAATCTTCAGGCTCTCCCCTGCCGTACTCCGCTGGGCGATCTTTGAGCCGGAACGGATTTACCCCGTCTGATGATGGCCTGCCGAGTACAATTAGAAGCCCCTACCCCAGAGCGCCACAGGAAACCGCCGCCACGTTGATACAGGCATCTTGAAAATAAAAGAATATTTTATTCTTGAGCCCCAGTCGCATATATATTAATATTAAGGGGGCGATGCAATGTACAGTAAAATAACAGATAGTTTTTTAGATGTTTTTGATGGAGAAACCGGCCTTTACATGGGTCACTCGCATTTTACGCTAACACAGGGGTCTGAGAAAAAGCTGCTTGATTTTCTCAACTACAATAAAGTTCCTGATACGCTTGTCCTGCTGAATGTGTCTTTGTCCGATACCTCCGCAGATTATATTCCGCCGGAGCTATTTCAAAAGCACAGCCGAATTTCAGTGCTGAATATCGATGTCGTTGATGCTTATTCCCAAAGGCTTGTCCCCATCGAAATTGAGATGAGCTATGATGTTCTGGTAAGAGGAAACTTGTCTCAAACTCCATATTATTTTGAAAGCGTTGAGTTGAGAAGTATAAAATTTTTGGATGTAAATTGCAGGTACGTCCAATGATGTCTCGCTTCATAAGAAAACCTATTGTGGCGCAGACCAATTTTGTCAAAACCCTCATATAAAACCGATTGTCGGTAAAATTCTGTATCAAGACACGCTGAAGGCATACCGTGACGCCTTCGAAATTGATTTTGAAAACACGCTACCATTCTCTCAGTAAATAGTCCTGCGGATGATTTACGTAATGATATGAAAAAGCAAACAGACAAATTGAGCAGAATTGCGGCATGCTTTGACGGCCATCCTCCTCACGGCGGTGCTGACGCTAGTCGGCCTGACGCAGCCGGTCCGGCTTCCCGATCTGCTCAGAGGCACTCCCAACACCGTCACGCTTGCGGAGCAAAGCACTGGATACGACCTAAGCGAGATTACAGACTGGAATAAACGCGCTATAATATTACTCCCCGGTTTGACTTACTATCCCAGCACCCTACTGACGCCGGAAACCGCCGACTCAGCCGCTCCCGTCAGTACGGACAAATTTGCCGCGCTGCGGGCGGAATACCTTGTGCTCAACCACCCCCGGCGCGGTGCTGACATGCGGGCAGTTTATCACCCTGCTGCTGAAAGCGTACGGAATCAAGGCAGTCGACGGCGCGGAGGATAATCTTTCTGCCGCGGGCGACACCTAAGCTTACGCGGCGCCTTCGATTCTGCGAAGGAGGAAACGCGTCCTGATGTTTAAGTGTCGGATGAATTCTGCACAAAGCAATTTCAAATGCACAGCTTTTTAAAGCGGCCATACCCCTACGGATATGACCGCTTTTTACGTTTTATTTCTCCCCCGCAACTTATCCGCCGGACGTGCACAGTCCGGCACGCTTCTTCTGGGGAATGGCAGGTCTTCCCCCCACCTTCTCATTGCATCTATCGCCTGTCCGTGCTATGATAGCCATATCATTTCAGTCAATGTTTGGAGCCTTGCGGCAGAAGGGAGAACGACCTATGAACCTGTTTCACACGCTCACTGTAAAAAACATGACTCTGCGCAACCGAATAGTCATGCCCCCCATGTGTATGTACAGCACCGAAGGCGACGGCGTACCCACGGACTTCCACTTCACCCACTATACCTCCCGGGCCGTGGGCGGCGCGGGGCTGATTATCGTGGAGGCCACCGGCGTGCTGCCCCCGGGCCGCATTTCCGACCGGTGCCTTGGCCTTTGGAACGACCGGCAGGCCGAAGCGATGAAGCCGATTGTGGCCGCCTGTCAGAAATACGGGGCCAAGGTGGCCATTCAGCTTAACCACGCGGGGCGCAAGTGCGAGGCGAAGGAGCAGACGATTTTTGCCCCCAGCGCCATCCCCTTTGAGGAAACGTCCCCCATGCCCAAGGAGATGACGGAGGAGGACATTGGGACCGTGGTTCAGGCGTTTCGCAGCGCGGCGGCCCGGGCGGCGGCCATTGGCTTTGACGCTCTGGAAATTCACGCCGCCCACGGGTATCTGCTGAACGAATTTCTCTCGCCTCTCACCAACCGCCGCACGGACGGCTACGGTGGCTCCACGGAAAACCGCTGCCGCTTCCTGCTGGAGGTGCTGCAGGCGGTGCACGAGGTCTGGCCCGCGGAAAAGCCCGTGCTTCTGCGCGTCTCCGCCGAGGATTATGAGCCGGAGGGCATCCACCCGGAGGAAATGGCCAAAATCGTGGCGCTGGCAAAGTCCTATATCGACGTGCTGGACGTAAGCTCCGGCGGCGTGATGCCCACGCCGCCGACGGCAATCTATCCCGGCTATCAGGTAAGAGCCGCGGATATTTTGAAGCAGTCCTCCGGCCTGCCCGTGATTACGGTGGGCCTGATTACCGAGGCCCATCAGGCCCAGCAGATTCTGGGCGAGGGTCGGGCGGACCTGATTGCTTTGGGCCGGGAGCTTTTGCGGGACCCCTATTGGGTTCTGCACACCGCCCGGGACCTGAACGTGGAATACCCCTGGCCGGAGCAGTATGTCCGGGGCTTCAAGGCAAGAAAGTAAGGACGGCATTGGGTTAATCGGTCTTTATTTTCGGCTTCCCTTGAAAGTGCCTGTGCAGTCGCCTGCGGGAGCTCCTCATGCGCAGACCACATAAAAGGAACAGGACAGAGGCCGAAGCCTCTGTCCTGTTTTTCTGTTAAGCCCTGTAAAAAATGCGCGCTGGGGTACTTCTCCGACGTTTGGAGGACGCCCCTCTGCCGGGACCGCCGGTTCAGATGAGACAGCATCGGGCCGCCGGGAAAATTGCCGTCTCAGCCTCTCCGCCGTTTCGCCGGAAAAGGCTGTCGGGGATGCACCTTAGATGCGGGCAACGCCGGTGCGCCGTGCCGCCTCCGCCACAGCCTTTGCAACCGCAGGGCCCACCCGGGGGTCAAAGGCGGCGGGGATAATATAATCCTCGTTCAGCTCGTCCCCGGAAATCAGCCCCGCCAGCGCCTGCGCGGCGGCCATCTTCATTTCCTCGTTAATGTCACTGGCACGCACGTCAAAGGCTCCCCGGAAAATACCGGGAAAGGCCAGAACGTTATTGATCTGGTTGGGATAGTCGCTGCGCCCCGTGGCCACCACCCGCGCCCCGGCGGTCTTGGCCTCGTCGGGAAAAATCTCCGGCGTGGGATTGGCGCAGGCAAAAATAATCGCGCCGGCCGCCATAGAGCGCACCATGTCCGCCGTCACGGAGCCGGGAGCGGACACGCCGATGCACACATCCGCGCCCGCCATGGCCTCCTTCAGCCCGCCACGGAGATTCCGGGGGTTCGTGACCTCCGCCAGCTCCGTTTTAATCCAGTTCATGCCGGTTTCCCGGCCCTTGTAAATAATTCCCGTCCGGTCGCACAGGACGATGTCTCCCGCCCCCGCCGCAAGCAGCAGCTTTGTCACGGCCACAGCGGCGGCGCCCGCGCCGTTCACCGCGATCTTCACGTCCGCCAGATGCTTTCCAACTACTTTCAGCGCGTTTTGAAGCCCCGCCAGCGTGATGACGGCGGTGCCGTGCTGATCGTCGTGGAAGATGGGGATGTCGCACTTTTCTTTCAGCTTCCGCTCGATTTCAAAGCAGCGGGGCGCGGCGATATCCTCCAGATTCACGCCGCCGAAGCTGCCGGAAATCTGATACACGGTGTTGACAAACTCGTCCACGTCATGGCTTTTCACGCACAGAGGGAATGCGTCCACCCCGCCAAAGGCCTTGAACAGCACGCACTTGCCCTCCATCACGGGCATGCCCGCCTCCGGGCCGATGTCCCCCAGACCCAGCACGGCGCTTCCGTCTGTGACCACCAGGCACAAATTATGCCGCCGGGTCAGCTCATAGCTCTTGTTCGGGTCCTTCTGAATCTCCAGGCAGGGCTGGGCCACGCCGGGGGTATAGGCCAGCGACAGGTCCTCCCGCGTGGCCACCGGAACGGCGGCCACCACCTCAATTTTTCCCTTCCACTCCCCGTGGAGCCGAAGGGATTCCTTTGCGTAATCCATTGCTCTCTCCTTCTCCGGTCCCTGCGCCTTAAAGGGAACCCTCGCCCGATTTGGCCTTTTCCAAAAACTCCTTGACCCGGGCAAACGTCTCCTCGTGGAGATCGTGCTCCACCCGGCAGGCGTCCTCCGCGGCAATCTCAGCGGGCACGCCCAAGAACGTAAACAGCTCCGTCAGCGTTCTGTGCCGCCGGTAGACCCGAGAGGCAACCTCCATGCCGGTATCGCTCAACGTAATCGTTCCGTCCTCCGCCATGGAGATGTAGCCGTTTTCCCGCAGCTTTTTCATAGCAATGCTGACGCTGGGCTTGGAATAGCCCAAATCGTTCACAATGTCAATAGAGCGCACGGACCCCAATCTCTCCTGCACGACCAAAATGGACTCCAAATAGTCCTCCGCCGACTCATGAATCTCCATGGTCCCACCTCCTGATGACAGATTTTCGCCGGCGCATCCCCGCCGCCGGCAGTTTGTTTTGTCTATCTTACCATAAACAAGAAATTTTGCAAGTCCGCACCTGTGAAGTTTTTGCGAACTTGCCGCCGATTATAACCGGCGGGGCGTTCGGTCGGAAGCTTTTTGTGAAGAATCGGGCATACGCGCAAAAAAGTCCGGAGCCGCCGCGCATGCGCGGCGGCTCCGGACAAAGCCTTTTAATCTGCAAACAACGCAGTGGAGAGATAGCGGTCGCCGGTATCCGGCATCATGGCCACAATGGTCTTGCCCTGATTCTCCGGCCGCTTGGCAAGCTGCACGGCGGCCCACACGGCGGCGCCGGAGGAAATGCCCACCAGAACCCCCTCGGCTCTGCCGATTCTTCTGCCCTCGGCAAAGGCGTCGTCGTTCTCCACGGGGATGACCTCGTCATAAATCTTGGTGTCCAGCACGTCGGGGACAAAGCCCGCGCCGATGCCCTGAATCTTATGACTTCCCGGTGCGCCGCCGCCCAGCACGGGAGAGGCCGCGGGCTCCACCGCCACGATTTTCACATTGGGATTCTTCTCCCGGAGATACTCGCCCACGCCGGTGATCGTGCCGCCGGTGCCGACGCCCGCCACAAAAATATCCACGGTTCCGTCGGTGTCCTCCCAGATTTCCGGGCCGGTGGTCGCCTTATGGACCGCCGGGTTGGCGGGGTTGACAAACTGGCCGGGGATGAAGCTGTTGGGAATCTCCTTTGCCAGCTCGTCGGCCTTGGCGATAGCGCCCTTCATGCCCTTCGCGCCCTCGGTGAGCACCAGCTCCGCGCCATAGGCCTTCATCAGCTGGCGGCGCTCCACGCTCATGGTTTCCGGCATGACGATGATGATGCGATAGCCCCGGGCGGCCGCCACGGAGGCAAGACCAATACCGGTATTGCCGGAGGTGGGCTCGATGATGACGGAGCCGGACTTCAGCTTGCCGCTGGCCTCCGCGTCGTCGATCATGGCCTTTGCGATGCGGTCCTTCACGCTGCCCGCGGGATTGAAGTATTCCAGCTTGCCCAGAATCCGTGCCTCCAGCCCTTCTTCCTTTTCAATGTGACTCAGCTCCAGCAGCGGGGTTTTCCCGATCAGTTGATCGGCGGAAGTATAAATATTACTCATTGTCTGTTCCTCCTATAGTTCATTCGATGTTGCTTGTGTTGTTCAGCGGGACGCTTCCCTCCGGGTGCGGGTAACGGGGCGACATCGAAAGCCGGCGGGCAGAGACACTATGAACTTCATATATCATTACCAACCTTTCAAGTAGGTTAATATGAATTATAAACATTCTTTTTGAGTTTGTCAATAGGCGGCCGAAAAAAATTTCCAAAGCTTTCAGTTGATTCCCCACTAACCGTATTATATAATATAATAGGTTTATCACATCTGGAGGAGTTTTATATGCTGATTTCAACAAAGGGCCGCTATGCCCTGCGGGTGATGATTGATTTGGCCGAGCACCGGACGGAGGGCTATGTCCCTTTGAAAGAGGTCGCGGAGCGGCAGGATATCTCAGAGAAATATCTGGAGAGCATCATCAAGCTTCTGGTCAAGGGGAAGCTTTTGACCGGGCTGCGGGGCAAGGGCGGCGGGTATCGCCTGACAAAGTCTCCGGAGGAGTATTCCGTGGGGGCTGTTTTGCGCCTGACGGAGGAATCTCTGGCCCCCGTGGCCTGTCTGGAGGGGGAGTCCGTCTCCTGCCCCAGAATGGCGGAATGCCGGACGCTTCCCATGTGGCGCGGATTGGACAAGGTTATCCGAGACTATCTTGACAATATCACCGTGGCGGATTTGACGGCCTCCGATACCGGCGGCAACTATGTAATCTGAACAGAGGCCCACCGAAAAAGCCCGGCGTAAGCCGGGCTTTTGTGACGGAATACGACAAAGCGGACGGCCTGCCAGCCGTCCGCTTTGCCTGTATGGTATAGAGAAAGGAGAGGGAGAAATTGGAGAAATGTATCAAGTGTTCCGCTTGATGTGTTCATAATAGCGTCGGGCCGGAGAAATGTCAACCGCCCCAAGGCACCTTTCATAGTTTGTTTACAAACATATCCTTTTTTAAAAATTTGTTCATAATACGTTCAAATAAAATCCAAAATTACGTATTGACAACTTTTCTAAAGCGTGTTATTGTTTAGCACGCTAATAATTAGCCTGCATAATATATTTGGAAAGGAGCCGGCAGCATGGAGGAAATGAAATCCCTGGGGCGGTCCATCGGCTGTGCAGCCCATTTGTTTCGGGAGCGGGCGGACGCGCGCATGGCAAAATACGACGTGACGCCTCTTCAGGCCCATGTCATGGTATATCTTGCCCGTCAGGGCGGCAAATCCACCCAGCAGGCGCTGGGCGGGCATCTGCGGGTAAAGCCCTCCACCGTCAACGGCATTGTGGACCGCATGGTGGAGCGGGAGCTGATTGTGCGCAGCGCCGACGAGGCGGACGCACGCCGCCGGCTTGTGGCCCTGACGGAGACGGGACAGGCACGGCTGGAGCAGCTGCATCAGGAAATGCGGGAGACGGAGCGCCTTTTGGAATCCGCCTTCACAGCCGAGGAGCTGGCCCAGTTTCACGCTCTTGTCAATCGCATGATACAGAATTTAGAGGAGGACCGGAAAAAATGCTGAAAAAACTCCTGCCATATACCAAGGGCTATCGGCCATGGATTGCGCTGGGCATCGCCTGCTCCGCCATGGACGCCATCTTCCAGCTTCTCATCCCACTGGTGATGGCCGACATCGTGGACATCGGCGTTGCCAACGCCGACACGGTTTTTATTGTGCGCAAGGGCCTTCTCATGGTGGTCCTGGCGGCGGTGGCCATGGCCTTCGGCCTTGGCAGCGCCGCGTCCTCCGCCCGGGCGGGCATGGGCTTCGGCGCGAACCTTCGGACGGCGGAATACGCCCGGGTGCAGGACTTCTCCTTTTCCAACATCGAAAAGTTTTCCACCGCCTCTCTTGTCACCCGCCTGACCAGCGACGTGCGGGTTTTGGAGATGACGCTGATGATGAGCATGCGGCTGCTGGTCCGGGCCCCGGTGATGCTGGTGGCGGCGCTGGTGCTGGCCGTGCGGTTGAGCAGCCAGCTCTCCCGCGTGTTTCTGGGTGCGATTCCGCTGCTTGTAATATTCGTGGTGCTGCTGATGACGAAGGTAGGCCCTCTGTTCCGGCAGCTTCAAGAGAAAACCGACGATGTGAATTTAGTGGTGCAGGAAAACCTCACCGGCATCCGGGTGGTAAAATCCTTTGTCCGTGAGGAGCATGAGAAGGAGAAATTCTCCAAACGGAACAACGGCCTGCGGAAAACCTCCGAAAAAGCCTTTGGCGCTGTGGTAGTGAACATGCCCGTGATGATGCTGATTATCTACGGAACCATCATTGCCGTCATGTGGTTCGGCGGGAAAATGGTTTTCGCCGGGACCATGGAGGTGGGCGGCCTCACCGCCTTTTTCTCCTACATTACGGAAATTTTGATTTCCCTGATGATGGTTTCCATGATTTTTATGATGATGTCCCGCTCCATCGCCTGCGCAAAGCGCATCTGTGAGGTGCTGGATGAGGTTCCCGCCATCACCGACGCACAGGCCCAATCCGGCGCGGCAGTGGAATCCGGCTCCGTGGATTTTGAGAATGTAAGCTTCCGATACAGCGACGAAAGCGCCGAGTGGGTGCTGGAGGACGTAAGCCTTCATATCCCCGCCGGGTCCACCGTGGGGATCTTAGGGGGCACCGGCAGCGGAAAATCCACCCTCGTGTCCCTGATTCCCCGGCTGTACGAGGCCCAAAAAGGCACGGTTCTCGTGGGAGGCCGCCCCGTGGCGGACTACACCATGGAGCACCTGCGGGACGCGGTATCCGTGGTGCTGCAAAAAAACACGCTTTTTTCCGGCACCATCCGGAAAAATCTTCTCTGGGGCAATCCCCACGCCACGGAGGACCAGCTTCTTGCCGCCTGCCGCTCCGCCTGCGCGGACGAATTTCTCGACCGGATGCCCGAGGGGCTGGACACCGACCTTGGTCAGGGCGGCGTGAACGTCTCCGGAGGGCAAAAGCAGCGGCTGTGTATCGCCCGGGCCATTTTGAAGCAGCCGAAAATTTTGATTCTGGACGATTCCACCAGCGCGGTGGACACCGCCACGGACGCAAAAATTCGCGAGGCCTTCCGCCGGGACCTGCCGGGCACCACAAAGCTGATCATCGCCCAGCGGATTTCCTCCATCGCGGACGCGGATTTGATTCTGGTGCTGGATAAGGGCCGGGTAGTGGCCCAAGGCGCCCACGAGGAATTGATGAAGACCTGCGAAATTTATCAGGATGTGTATCTGTCCCAGCAGGAAGGAGTGAGTATCGGTGGCTGAACAAAAAAATGGCGTGAATCATGCCCCCATCCCCCGGGGCGGACCCAATCAGGGCGGCTATCAAAAGCCCAAAAATCTGCGGGGAACCGTTGGAAAGCTGATGGGCTACCTCGGCCGCTATAAGCTCCGGCTGGTGCTGGTGGCGGTTTGTATTCTCCTCAGCGCGGCGTGCAGCGTGGGCGGGTCCTATCTGATGCGCCCGCTGATCAACGACTATATTCTCCCGGGCAATTTTCCCGGTCTTGCAAAAATGCTGGCCGTGATGGGGGGAATCTATCTTCTCGGCGCGGGATTGAGCTTTGCCTATGCCCGGATGATGGTTCGGATTTCCCAGAGCACCGTGGCGGCCCTTCGGCGGGACCTGTTTGCAAAGCTGCAAACCCTGCCCCTGAAGTATTTCGACGCCCACACCCACGGCGAGCTGATGAGCCGCTTTACCAACGACATCGACAATGTGAGCGAGGCCATCAACAACTCCTTCGCCTCCTTGATTTCCTCCGCAGCCACCTTTCTCGGAACGCTTGCCATGATGCTTTATATCAGCCCCCTGCTCACGTGCATCACCTTCGCCGTGCTGGCGGTGATGCTGGCGGCGGTGCGGGGCATCGGCGGGCGGAGCCGCAAAAGCTTCACCGCCCAGCAAAAAGCCATCGGCGCGGTAAACGGCTATATCGAGGAGATGACCGAGGGCCAAAAGGTCATTAAGGTTTTCAACCACGAGTCCGCCGCAATCGAAGGCTTCCGGGAGCGGAACGAATCCTACCGGCAGGCAGCCACCAGCGCACAGACTTTTGCCGGGGCCATGATGCCCGTGATGGGCAACCTCAGCTATTTAAACTATGCCGTCACCTGCATGGCGGGGGCGCTTCTGGCCATCCGCAGCGGCGATCTGGGAGGCCTTGCCGCCTTTTTGCAGTATACCCGGCAGGTCTCCCAGCCCGTCAGCCAGGTGTCCCAGCAGGTGAATGTCCTTCTGGCGGCGGTGGCGGGGGCGGAGCGCATTTTCGAGGTCATGGAGACGGAGCCGGAGCAAAATTCCGGCAAGGTCACTCTGGTCCGGGCAAAATGCCTTTCCGGAAACCGCATTGAGGAAACCGACATTGAAACCGGCGCCTGGGCCTGGAAAAAGCCCGATGGCACGCTGATTCCCGTTCGGGGTGACGTGCGGTTCGACCATGTGGTGTTCAGCTACGACGGGAGCAAGACGATCTTGAACGGCATCTCCCTCTACGCCGAGCCGGGGCAGAAAATTGCTCTGGTGGGCTCCACCGGCGCGGGCAAAACCACCATTACAAACCTCATTAACCGGTTCTACGAGATTGACAACGGAACCATCACCTACGACGGCATCGACATCCGGGATATTGAAAAGGACTCCCTGCGCAAATCTCTCGGCGTTGTCTTGCAGGACACCCACCTGTTCAGCGGCACCGTGGCGGACAACATCCGATACGGCAGGCTGGACGCCACGGACGAGGAGGTGGAGGCCGCGGCAAAGCTTGCCAACGCGGACGGCTTTATCCGCCACCTGCCTCAGGGCTACGCAACCGTTCTCTCCGGGGACGGCGGCAGTCTCAGTCAGGGCGAGCGGCAGCTTTTGAACATCGCCCGGGCGGCGCTGTCCAACCCGCCGGTGCTGATTCTGGACGAAGCCACCAGCTCCATCGACACCCGGACGGAAAAGCTCATCGAAAAGGGCATGGACCAGTTGATGGCGGGACGCACGGTGTTCGTCATCGCCCACCGCCTTTCCACCGTCCGCAACTCGCAGGCTATTCTGGTGCTGGAGCAGGGCGAAATCATCGAGCGGGGCGGACATGACGACCTGCTGGACCAGAAGGGCCGCTACTACCGGCTCTACACCGGACTGGCAGAGTTGGCCTGAACATCAAATGCAAAAGCGCCTCGCCCAAAAAGGGCGAGGCGCTTTTGTTCAGTCTGTCATACGCCGCGTTTCAACTTGCCACAGGGCGGCAGGCGGAATCAAATCACTTTGGCCGCGACGCGTACGCAGTCAAACATCCCTCTTGCGGAGCAAAGAGCGAACTGCCTCTTTTCGGCGGCGGTAAAGCGCGGCACGCAAGCTCCCTGAATATTTTGAATGCGAGGATTTTTAGCCGTCTTGCGGCAGCGTCATGAAGTGGCGGCTTTTGTCTTCTTTCGCAATTGCAGCGCAATTCCCCGTTTTTCCGCCATGGCCTAAAACAGCCGTGCGG
>JAEWML010000067.1 GCA_023393155.1 Bacillota bacterium | reverse complement strand
CCCCTTTCATAGCGTGTTCAGAACCACCGCCTGCAAAAATTCAATCAGCGGCGCGGAAAACAGCGCCAGTACCACTCCCGCCACCGCCAGCACCACCAGCGGAACGGTCATCGCCGGACCCGGGTCGTGGACTTTGGAAAGCGCCTCATGGTCCACCGCGCCCACCGGGAACCAGGCCCGGACAAAAATAGTCATCATATACAGCGTGGTCAGCAGCGTGGACAAAATCAGCGCCCCGATTCCAAAATAAGCCCACGGGTCCTCCGAAAGCACCGCCGCCGTGCAGATCATCCACTTACCCACAAAGCCCCCCAAAGGCGGCACGCCGATCAGCGCGAAGGCCGACACGGTAAACGCCCCGAATACCACCGGCATCCGCCGCCCCAAACCCTCGAATTCATAGATATACTCCCGCCCGCTCTTTTGGATAATGGAACCGGCGCAGCAGAACATGGTAATTTTCACCGCCGCGTGATAGACCATGTGGGTCAGCGCACCCACCAGCCCCGCGGGCGTCATCAGCGTCAGGGAAAAAAGGATGTAGCTTAGGTTGCTCACCGTGGAAAAGGCCAGCCGCCGCTTCAGGTGCGGCGTGCGCAGCGCCCGTGCCGCACCGTAGATAATGGTCAGTATCGCCGCCGTCATCACCGCGTACTGTGCCCAGCTTCCCCGCAGAAAATCCGCTCCAAACCCAAAGTAAATCAGCCGCAGCACGGCAAAGGCCCCCGCCTTCACCACCGCCACAGCATGGAGCAGAGCGGACACCGGCGTAGGAGCCACAGACGCGTCCGGCAGCCACCCGCCAAAGGGAAACACCGCCGCTTTTACGCCGAAACCGAAAAACGCCAAAACGAATACCGCCCACAACGTCGTCTCGTTTCCCACAGTCTTTGCAAGGTCCAGCACGCCGCCGTAGGTAAAGTCCAGCGTCGTACCATAACGCAGCAGAAACACGATGCCGATAAAGGCAAACGCCGCCCCCGACAGGGAGTACACCAAGTACTTTCTCCCCGCGTACCGGGCCTTCTCGTCCATAAAGTGCATCACCAGCGGCAGTGTCGCCAGCGTCAGCAGTTCATAGAACAGATACAGGGTGAGAAAATCCTCCGCAAACGCAATCCCCAGCACCACGCCGAAGCTTGCAATCCAAAACCCGAAAAACCGGCTCTCGTGTCCCTCATGGGACATGTAGTCCAGACTGTACAGCGTAATCAGCGGCCACAGGGCCGACACAATGGCCCCATATACCATCGAGCACCCATCAATTCGTAAAGAAATGGAGAACTCGCTGGAAAACCGCACCAGCGTGCAGGCCGGAGCCGTGTCCGCCAGCCCCGCCGCAATGATGGCGGCAAAGGAAAGCCCCGCCGTCAGCAGCACGGAGCCCATGATATAGGCGTTGCGCGCCTTGCGCTCTCCGGGCTGCAAAATCGTCAGCCCAATGCCCAGCGCCACGGAAATTAAGATGGGCAGCGCCTGAAGCCATTGCATCCGCACGCCTCCTTTCCCTCCAGCCTAATCAGAATATCTGCGGCAGCAGCGTGGAAATCCACGCCTGTAAGCCGTTTGGAAACAGTCCCAGCACCAGCGCCGCGATGCTCATCACCAGCATGGGCGCCGTCATCCCCGGACCCACCTCCCTGCGCTCCACCAGTACGTCCCGCCCCGGGAAAAAGCCCCGTACCACAATGGGAAGCAGGTATCCGGCGGTCATCAGCGCCGATAAAATCAGCATCGCCACGCCCAGATACCCCAGCGCCCGGACCTCAAAATTCAGCGCGGCGGAGGCCAGATACCACTTGCTGATAAACCCGCTCATGGGCGGAATTCCGATAATGGACAGCGCCGCAGCGGAAAAACACACCATGGTTCTGGGCATCCGCTTGCCGATGCCCGCCAGTTGATCCACATGGGTAAAATTGGTGGCCACAATAATGGCTCCCGCCGCCAAAAACAGGGTGTCCTTGGCCAGCGCGTGGAAGGTCATCTGCAAAAGCGCCCCCCGCACGCCCCCCGGAGAGAGCAGCAACAGCCCAAACAGCACATAGGACACCTGACTCACCGTGGAATAGGCCAGCCGCTTCTTAAGAATCTTCTCCTTCAACGCCAGCATAGACCCCGTGAATACCGTGCACAGCGCCAGACCGATCAGCGCGTACTGCGCCCAGCTCCCCCGCAGAAACTCCGCGCCGAACAGATAATACGTCACACGGATAATGGCCAGCACGCCGCCCTTGGTAATCACGCCGGACAGTACGGCCGAGGCCGGCGCCGGCGCCACGGGATGGGCCGTGGGAAGCCACGCCTGCATGGGCATCATGCCCGCCTTTGCGCCAAAGCCTATGGTCATCACCAGAAACACGATCAGAAGCAAGGGCCTGTGGGCCGCCGCCAGCGGCAGATTCAGCCCGCCGCCGCCGGTAAAGCTCTGGTCGGTCAAAAAGTGGGACAGGAAGAAATATCCCGCCAGCGCCATTCCCGCGCCAAATACCGAATACCCCAGATACTTCAATCCCGCCCGGCGCGCCGCGGGCGTGCCGCCGTGCAGCACCAGCGGCGCCGTCAAAAGCGTCATCAGCTCGAAAAACATGTACAGCGTCACAAAGTTGTCCGCCAGGGCAAGACCCATCAGCGTCCCCATGGTCATGGTGTAGAAGCCCTGAAACTGCTGTCCCTTCCCTCCGTACCGGAGATACGGCTCGGCAAACACCGCCACCGGAAGCCAAATTCCCGAAATCAGCACCATAAAAAACTTTCCAAGAGAGTCGCTTTGCAACGCCAGATATAAGGACCCTTCAATGGTCATCAGCCGCAGCGACTGCTCCGGCAGCGCGCACAAAATCCCCGCCGCCGCCGCCGTCATCACGGTCAGCCACAGCGTCAGCCGGTTCCGGGTCTTCTCATCCCTCTCCCGGAAGACGAACACGCCTCCGAGCATCGGCAGCAAAATCGGTAGTAGCAGCAAAGCGGTTCTCCCCTCGCAAAAATTTCGGTTCTCTTTGCCGGTCCCGCGCTCACATCAGCCGGATACCTGCATAAATCACATTCATCACCGGATGATAGACAATGCCCAGCAAAAAGACCAGGCAGATAAACAGGGCCGACGCCGTGAAGAAAGAACGGTCGAAGCGCGTGTCCTCCGGCTTCACGTCATGCATCACCTCCCGGATCTCCTCCCACGGCGGCCGTACCCAGATGGCCAGCGTCGCCGGCACATAATACAGCGCGTTGAGCACCGTGGAAACCGCGATGGTCAGCAGCACCGCCGCCACGTAGGGCGACTCCAGCGCCGCCTCCGAAAGATAGAGCTTCGACACAAATCCCCCCAGCAGGGGAATGCCGATCATGCTCAGCGCACCCACGGTAAAGCCCACTCCAGCGCCAAAATCCCGGTAGGCGCTGCCCCGCAGGTTTTTCAGCGACCGGTGATGCCCGCTGACGTCGGAGAGGCGCCCGGCGCAGAGAAACAGCAGCGGCTTGCAGGCCGCGTGGACTAAAATGTGAAAGCATGCCGCCGCCACGCCAAATGCCGTTCCAAGCCCCAGCCCCATGAAAATATACCCGATCTGCGCCACCGAGGAATTGGCCAGCATCCGCTTTACGTGATATTCACGCATGGCCGCCAGGGACCCGAAAATCATTCCCAGCATCCCCGCAATCAGCAAAATGCGGGTCACGCCCACCTCGCGCATCAACTCCAGCCCGAATACCCGGGTCATCAGCGTGATAATCAGCACCACGTAGCCCTTCAGCACAACGCCCGATAAAATCGCCGAGGAGGACGAGGTGGCTCCGCCATGTGCGTCCGGCAGCCACAGGTGAAAGGGAAACATGGCGCTCTTGATGCCAAGTCCCACCACCATCAGCCCGATGGACACAATCAGGGGCCTGTGATACCGCCCCAGCTCCGCCAGAATCTCCACCGCCCTTGCCAGCGGCTCCATCAAAAGATACCCGCCGATGCTGTCCAGCAGGGCAAGGCCGATCAGAAACAGGCCGGAGCCTAAAAGGCTCATAAACAAATAGCGAATGGTGGCGATGAGATTCGGTCCCGTGTCCTTTGCCATCACCATGGCGCAGGCCGCAATGGTGGTGATCTCGATAAACACATAGGCGGTAAACATGTCGTTGGTGTAAATCAGCGCCAAAACTCCCGCCAGCATCAGGTCCGCCATCACGAAATACAGTCCCTGCTTCTCCGGCAGAATGTCGTGAAACAACCCGCGTCCGCCGCCCAGCAGGGACAAGCCCATCACGATGGAAAAGGCCGTCGCCAGCAGCGCCTGCAAAGGCCCCGCCTTGATGGCGTTTCCATAAGGCGCGGCAAACCGCCCCATGGAGTACACAAAGCTCACGTCGCGGGTGTAGACATAGTACAGCAGCACCGCCGACAGCGCGGCAGTCACCGCCGTCATGGTCAGCGCCAGCACATAGGCCCTCCGCCCATCCCGAATTACCGCGGACAGCACGCCGCAGAAAATGGCGGCAAACATGCTGAAAAAGGGGAGGTTTTCATAGAAAGGGCGCATCAATCCTCCTCCTTCTTGGCCCGCTCCAGCAGCTCCGGCAGCTCCACGGTCCCGTAGCGCTGGTAAATGCGCTGCACCAGCGCCAGAGAAAACGCCGTCACGCTGACGGACACCACGATTCCCGTCAGCACCAAACCGCTGGGGATGGGGTTGATATACAAAGAGGAGTTGGCCGCCCCCTCCTCCACGATGGGGGCGCCGTGTCCCTCGATGTACCCCAGGGATGCCAGCAGCATAAAGATGGCGGAATCCATGATACTCAGTCCAATGACCTTTTTCACCAGATTCTGCTGAAGCATCATGTTTAGAAGTCCGATTCCGAATAAAATCACCGCCACCACGGCAAAGCGGTTCTGGGCAACCAATTCCGGCATCAGATCTTCCCCCTTTGAAACATCGCGTAAAATCCATAGATGGCGCAGGCCACCACCAGCCCCACCGCCAGCTCAATCACCGTCATCATCCACTCCATGTCGATGGAGAGTCCATTTGCCCCCGCAAAGATATACACGCCGTAAGTCAGCGCATAGGCCATCAGCCCCACCACCCGCACGCCGCTGTACAGGCTGCGGGTCAGCAGTCTGCTCAGCCGCTCCGGCCCGAAGGCCACGGAATACAGAATCAGTCCTCCGCTTAGAATCGCGCCTCCGGAAAAGCCCCCTCCCGGGGACGACTCTCCGTTCATCAGCACATACAGCGCAAAAAGGAAGACAAACGGAGTGAGAAGCTTGGCGGACTTTTGCAGGATGTTGTCCTCATGGGCCCGTTCCGCAGCGTCCTCCCGCTTCATTCTTAGCTGCGCCCGCTCGCCGGTGTTGTTTCTGTCCCTTTGCAGCAGAATCATCACGCTGCTCACCGCCAGAAACAAAACGCAGCTCTCCCCCAGAGTGTCAAACCCGCGATAACACAAAATCATGCCCGTCACCGCGTTGGAAGCGCCCGTCTCCTCCACGGTGTTCTCCAGATAGTGCCGGGACACCTCGTTGTTGGTGGGGTTTCCCGGCTGTCCGAAGGGTGGAATGTAAATCACCGTGGACAGCAGAATGAAAATCAGAATCACGCATAAAAGCCCCGCCGCCAGCGGGTACAGTCCGAGAAATTTTTTCAGCCGCAATCTCTCCCGCGCCTCGTGCAGCTCCTGCGTCTCCTGTGGCCGCGCCGGGCGCCGATCCATCACATATTGGGTGGTGGGATCTCCGGCCTCGGCCTCGCCGTTCACCCAGTCGGCAAACCGCTTCCATCCGCTCCGCTCACTCATCCCTCGTTCCTTTCAGCGCATTGATTTTCTTCAGCGTCAGAAAGAATAGAATGCCGCTGACGCCCGCGCCAACCGCCGCCTCCGTCATAGCCAAATCCGGGCTTTCCAGCACGCTCCACAGCACCGCCAGCATCACGGAAAACGAGAGATACACTATGACCGACGCCAGCAGCCGCTTACAAAGCGGAGCCGCCGCCGCGCAGACAATCAGGCCAACCAGCAAAATATTCTCCAATAGCGTCATCGTATCTCCACCTTACATTCCGCCTTCAGATTGGGATTTGTAACCGTCTCCACCTGTGCAATCAGGTGGCTCGCCACAGGACTGGTAATCCACAAAAACACCAGAATCAGAAGCGCCTTCAAGGAGGCTAGGGTGGGCGCATGGAATAAAATAATGCCCACCAGAATGCAGAAAATCCCCAGCGCGTCTCCCACGGCCGCGGCGTGCATCCGGTTAAGGGCCCGGTCAAACCTGTAAAGCCCCAGCACCGCCGTAAAAAACGTAAAGATGCCAAAGGCCAAAAATACCAGCCCCAGTCCGGTCAGTATGTCACTCCCCATGCTCCGCCGCCTCCTTTTCCTCCAATGCGGCCTTGGCGCACTTTTCCTTGCGCCAGTGGCGTATCAGCACCATCCGGGCCATCACCGTCACAGTCAAAAAGCTCAAAAGGGCATAAACCAGCGCCACATCCACCAGAAAGGCCTCGCCCAGCCGCACCGACAAAATGGCAATTCCCGCCACCGCCATGGTGTTGATCATGTTTACAGCCACAATCCGGTCGGTAAACCGGGGTCCCAGCACCGCCCGCACCAGCGTCGCCAGCATCAGCACCGCCAGTAAAACCACCGCCGCCGTCAGCGCCGCGTTTTTCACATCGGTCATACGTTTCTCTCCAGCCCCTGCAGCTTTCGCTCAAACCCGCCGTGCTCCAGCCCCTCGGCAAGAGATGCGTCCAGCGTGTGGACGCACAGCAGATTCCCCTCCTGAGATACGACAATGGTCCCCGCCGTCAGCGTAATGGCGTCGCTGAGGGCGGCCCGGGCGCTCTGGTGGGTCAAATCCGTCCGGAACCAGATGAGTCTCGGTTCCATGTTCCGTCCCTTGGTGTAAATAAGCCGCATTACTACCAGTCCCGCCAAAAGCATCTCCTTCACCAGATAGGCGAGATACCGGATGGCGCTCCCTGTTTTTTTCAAAGCCCTCCAGTCTCCCCCGGGGCTGTATCCCAGCGTTTTGCAGGCCAGCAGATACAGCGCTGCGGAAACAGCGCCCCCGATAATGCAGACCTCAAGGTCCAGCTCTCCCGACAAAAAAATCCACAGCCCAAACAGCAAAATCAGCAAGCCGCCGCCCCCTCTCGGTTAAATTCCCCGCCGTCTCCTCACGGGAGTTTGTCCGCGCCCGGCCGTCCTTTCGCGTAATCCTGCACATACCTTATAAAATTCCGCGTCACCGGGGACACGGATTTCAACTGCGGCACGCCCATTCCCAGAATGCGGTACTGCGGCGGGTCCAGCGGCATCGCCACCGCGTCACTGCGATAGTTGCGCAAAAGCAGCTCCGGCAGGATGGCCACCCCCAGTCCCGCCGTCACCAGATTGACGATTGCATAGTCGTTGCAGGCGGAAAAACGGATGTGGGGATAATGCTCCAGCCGGTCCAGCACATGATGCACCTCGTAGTCATAGCCGGCCATGGGCATGATAAACTGCTCGTTTTTAAACGCCTCCACAGGCACGGAGTCCCCCTCCGTCAAAGGGTGCCCCGGCGGCAGCAGCGCCAGCATCTCGTCCCTGCACAGGGGCAGCCAGTCAAAGGACCGGTTTTCTCCGCCGGTGTACAGGCACAAATCCGCCTCGTGGGCGTCCATCATGGCGTTGATGCGGTCCGCGCCCCCCTCGATAATCTGGATTTCCACATTGGGATAGTCCTTTTGAAAGGCGCTGATGATGTTGGGAAGCCAGTAAATCGCCATGCTGGAAAAGGATGCAATCCGAATATGCCCCGTGTCCGCGCCCTTGATCTTCGCAATGTTCTGCTCCAGGTTTTCATTGGTGCTCAATAGCTGGCGGATAATGGGCAGCAGCATCTCCCCCTCGGAATTGGGGAGAATGCCCGACGAGGTCCGAATCATCAGGGAAAAGCCCACCTCATCCTCCAGAGACTGCATCATGTGGCTGATGCCCGACTGTGTATACCCAAGCTCTTCGGACGCTTTCGACAGGCTTCCCAGCTCCACGGCACGGACGAACGCCTCGTATTTTTTTATGTTCACGCGCTATGCCGCCCTTTCATGTTTCTTAGTACAAATAAGACATTCTCTAATAGCTTTCTTTATGTTATCGTATTTATTTTTGAAATGCAAGATTTTTTTGTGTCTGTTCATAAATCCGTTTTGCGCCTGATTTTTCGGCTTGTCCGCACCCTTTTCCGGTATCTGGAAGCAGCCGCCCGCCTGCCCGGCTTTCGCGCAAGAAGGACCGCCGTCTTTCCCGGCGGCACTTTTCCCTGCATATCCCCCTTCGCCTGCGCATAGGCTTTTCCAACAAGGGGGAATGTTGAAATGACGATTCATGTGGTCACCGTCGGCGAAACTGTCGACTCCATCGCCGCCGCTTATGGGGTCGATCCCTTCCGGCTGGCAGCGGATAACGAGGTGGGGGCCTCTGGCGCTCTTGCGGTGGGACAAACTCTGGTTGTCCGGTTTCCGGAGCTGGTCCATGCCGTCCGTCCCGGAGATACGCTGACTTCCATCGCGGCGGAATATGGTCTAAGTGTCCGGAAGCTCTATCAAAATAATTGGAGTCTGGGCGGCCTTCCCGCGCTGGAGGAAGGGGTGGAGCTGGTCATCTCTTATCAGGACCCTCCCACCGGCTCCGCTGTCTTCAACGGCTATGCTTACCCCTTTATCGACACGCTTCTGCTGGACGCGCAAACGCCGTACCTCACCTATCTTACCCCCTTTACTTACGGCATCACGGCGGAGGGTGGCCTTCTCCCGTTGAATGACGACGCGCTGCTGCTCTCCGCCCGGACTCACGGGGCCCGGCCCGTGCTTCATCTTTCCTCCTATACGGAGGAGGACCGGTTCGACTCTGAACGTGCAACCCTGGTCCTCACGGACGAGGCGGCCCAAGACCGGCTTATCTCCGATGTGGAAGCGCTGCTGCGGGAAAAGGGTTTTGCGGGAATTGACGTGGATTTCGAGTTTCTTCCCGCCGCTTTGGCTGTGCCCTATGCGGATTTTCTCGCCCGCCTGCGCCGTGTTTTCGGCGCTCAGGGCTATTTTGTCTGGGCGGCCCTTTCGCCCAAGACCTCGTCCAATCAGCCGGGCCTGCTCTATGAGGCCCACGACTATGCCGCCATCTCCGCCTCCGTGGACGCGGTTCTTTTAATGACATACGAATGGGGTTATACATACGGCCCTCCTATGGCTGTTTCCCCTCTGCCTCAAGTCCGGGCGGTATTGGACTATGCCGTCACCCAGATCCCGCCTGAAAAAATTTTCCTTGGCCTGTCCAACTACGGTTATGACTGGACCCTTCCCTTTGTGACCGGCGAATCAAAGGCCCAGTCCATCTCCAACCAGCGGGCCATTGAGCTGGCCATCCAATATGACGTCGCCATTGAGTACGACGAGACGGCTCAGGCCCCCTTTTTCCACTATACCGATCAAAACGGCGCGGTCCACGAGGTCTGGTTCGACGATGCGCGCAGTCTCTCCGCCCGCCTCCTTCTCATCCGGGAATACGGCTTTCAGGGCGCGGGCATCTGGAACGTCTCCCGTCCCTTTTCCCAGCTTTATCTCGTTATGGCCTCGCTGTACGACCTTCCCTGATCCATTATTCTGTTTTCCACGTCCTCTTTTTGGCACCCAAAACACGGTGAGTCCCGCGAAGCAAACCTCCGCGGGACCCACCGTTCATTTTATATTGCAATCTACCGTTTTCATCCGGCGTTTTTATAGCCCGCTTCCCTGCGTCCGCCGGTCCAGTCTGCTGATTCCAAAAGCCAGAAGAAACCCCGCACCCGCGCACAGCGCCGAAAGAGCAAGCTCTCCCGCGCTCCCGTACCGCACGGGGATAATCACCAGTGTGGACGCAATCACAACCCCCAGAATTCCGTGAAACGCAATGGAGTAGTGCTTTTGAAACACCCAGTTCACCACCCGCGCCAAAAGCGCCACCGTCAGAACCAGTCCCGGCAGCGTGGACAGCAGCACCGACATATCAAGGCCCGACAGCCCGTCCATCAGGGGCTGATACAGCCCCAGCGCCATCAGCACGGAGGAGGCCGCCAGCCCCGGAATTACAATCCCCAGGCCAAACAGCGCCCCGCTGAGGGTAAAGGACCAGAACCCCGGCTCAAGCTGCACGGACAGCACCCGTCCCACATAAAACAGCACCCCAAAAATCGCCCCGGCGCACACGCCCATGCTGACCCAGGAGGCACGGCTGCGCCCCTCCTTTCCCGCCTCGCGGTAAAGGGAGGGGACCGTCCCCACAATCAGCCCGATAAACGCCCATGTGGTCACCGCAGCGGAAATGTTCAGCGCCGCCGAAATCCCCCTTGCAAAGCCCAGAAAGCCCACAGCGCAGCCCAATCCAAGGGCGGGAATTCGCCTCCAGTATTTTGGCAGCGCCCGCTTTGGATGGGTCAGCACCTCCATAAACGGGCGGTATAGATCAAACGCCACGGCCAGCACCCCGCCGGACACACCGGGCAAAATTGCTCCCGCCCCGATCAGCGCCCCACAGAGAAAATCCCGTAGGCAGCGCATCATAAAATTGTGGTTTTGTTTCGGCACGCGCTACCTCCGTTTGGTATAGGAATATTGCTTATATAATATATCAGTTCTGCCCTGAATTTGCAATTCGATTCCCCATATCCCGTTCTTCTTCTTATGGTTTCTCGCCGTTTTTGTCGCTTTTCACAGAATTATTTTTTCGCTTCAGTCATTTTACAGCAACTTTTCCCTGTTGACAAACCCCTGAAACTTTCGTAAACTTAGGTGCAACAATTAAACATCGAAAAGACGATGAAGGAAAGAGTACGCAAACAGATACGTCGCAGAGAGCCTCGGCAGGTGAGAAGAGGCACGGAAGGGTTTGCGGAAGATGGTTCCGGAGTTGCGTGGCCGACCGCGTATGCGCAGGCCGCGACGGGAGCGCCCGTCAGCGCGCAGGAGTGTGACTGCACTCTCAAAGGCCGCCCCCGCGAGGAGGCGCGCGAACCAAGGTGGTACCACGGCGTTTTTTACGCTCGTCCTTGATGCATTGCATCAGGGGCGTTTTTTGTTGCCCAATTTACTGTATAAAGGAGGATGCTTGCCATGTCCATGATTGAGCTTGAGCATCTGACCAAAACCTTTTCCGGCGGCGTTACCGCACTGGACGACGTCACCTTAAGCGTGGAGGCGGGGGAAATCTTCGGCATCATCGGCCTCTCCGGCGCGGGAAAATCCACGCTGGTTCGCTGTATCAACCTGTTGGAGCGGCCCACCTCCGGTGCCGTCCGTGTAAACGGCGCGGAGCTGACCGGCCTTTCCCAAAAGGAGCTGCGCAGAGTCCGCCAGTCCATCGGCATGATTTTTCAGGGCTTCAACCTTCTCTTCCAGCGCACGGCGCTGGATAACGTGTGCTTTCCGCTGGAGCTTGCCGGTATGAGCCGGAGCGAGGCCCGGCAAAAGGCACGCCCCTTTTTGAAGCTGGTGGGCCTGGAGGATAAGGAATGGGCCTATCCGGTCCAGCTCTCCGGCGGACAGAAACAGCGGGTGGCCATCGCCCGGACGCTGGTGACGGACCCCAAGGTGATTCTCTGCGACGAGGCCACCTCCGCCCTTGACCCCACCACCACCCAGTCCATTCTGGCGCTTTTAAAGGAGCTGAACGAAACCTTGGGCGTCACCGTGGTGGTCATCACCCACGAGATGACGGTGGTAGAGCAAATCTGCGACCGGGTTGCCATTATTTCCGACAGCCGCATTGTGGAGCAGGGCGCGGTGGCGGACGTGTTCCACCATCCCCAAACCCCTGCCGCCCGGCAGCTGATCACGCCCCGGGGCGCCATCTCCGAAAAGAGTAAGATTCACGGCCCGCTGTACCGCATCACCTTTGACGGCAATACCTCCGACCAGCCTATTGTCTCCGGCATGGTCCTCGCCAGCGGCGCGCCGGTGAACATCTGGTACGCCGACACCAAGGATATCGACGGCAACGCCCACGGGCAGATGCTTCTGGAGCTTCCTAAAAACCCCGAGCAATCACAAAAAATGCTGGCGTTTTTAAAGGAACGCCAAGTTACCTATGAACGAGAGGAGGCCGCTTATTATGGCTGATTTTTTCAATAGTCTGCCCACGGGCCTCCTGAACGTCCTGACCCCAGTGTTTGAGATTTTTACATCCCCCTTCTGGCATCAATACGGCCCCCTTCTTGGGCAGGGCGCAATCGACACCCTGATTATGACCGGTATTTCCACCGTCTTTGCCTACCTGCTGGGTCTTCCGCTGGGCATCCTGCTCAGCGTCACCCAGCCCCACGGCATCCTGCCCCGCAGGAGCCTGAACCGGGCGCTGGGCTGGATTGTCAACGTGGGCCGCTCTCTTCCCTTTATCATTCTGATGGTTGCCATCATGGACTTTACAAAGCTCATTGTGGGCACGAAAATCGGCATCCGGGGCGCCATCGTCCCGCTGGTGATTTCCGCCGCTCCCTTCATCGCCCGGATGGTGGAAACCTCCCTGGCCGAGGTGGACGCAGGGGTTGTGGAGGCGGCGCAGGCCATGGGCGCTTCCCCCTTCCAGATTATCTGGAAGGTTTACCTGCCGGAGGCGAGGCCCTCCCTGCTGCTGGGCGGCTCCATCTCCATCATCACCATTCTCGCCTATACCGCCATTGCCGGCGCGGTGGGCGCGGGGGGACTGGGCGACCTTGCCATTCGATATGGCTATCAGCGCCGCATTCCCTCCATGCTGCTGGTCACGGTAATTCTGATTATCCTGCTGGTGCAGGGCATCCAAACCGTTTTCAGTCTCTTGTCCGCAAGAATCGACAAGCGCCTGAAATAAAAGCGGCCCTTTTTCCGGCGTTTTGGTTTGCCGGTCCGCTTCCGGGCCTTCCCTTTCCGTTATTTTTTTGACCCATGCTCCCTGTCGGCGCGCGACGGCGGGAAACGCGGCCATTGAAATATAACTTCATACCATCAACATATATCTGATTTTTAATGGAGGAACAACTGATGAAAAGAAAACTGCTTGCTTTGACGCTGGCCCTTGGCCTCACCGCTTCTCTTGCCGCCTGCGGAAACTCCGGCTCCGGCTCTGCGGCTTCCGGCTCTGCCGGTTCCGCTTCCGCCTCCGGCTCCGCGCCCGCCGAAACGGTCACCCTGAAGGTCGCCGCCTCCGCCACCCCTCACGCCGAAATTCTGAACGCCGTGAAAGACATTCTGGCCCAGCAGGGCATTGACCTGCAAGTCACGGAATACGGCGACTACGTGGTTCCCAACACCGCCGTGGAGGAGGGCAGCGAAGGCGCCAACTACTTCCAGCACGTGCCTTATCTTGATAACTTCAACGCCGAAAACGGCACCCATCTTGTGAATGCCGGCGGCGTCCATATCGAGCCCATGGGCATTTACGCGGGCAAGACCACCGCTTTGGCCGATCTTGCCGACGGGGCCGTCGTCGCTATTCCCAACGACGCCACCAACGAGGGCCGCGCCCTGCTGCTGCTGGAGGCGCAGGGCCTCATCAAGCTGAAGGACAGCGCCAACCTGACCGCCACCCCCAACGACATTGCCGAGAACCCCAAGAACCTGACCTTCAAGGAGCTGGAGGCCGCCATGATTCCCAACACTGTTGAGGAAGTGGACCTGTCCGTCATCAACAGCAACTACGCCATGGAAGCTGGCTTCAATCCCGTGGAGGACGCTCTGGCCATCGAAGATGCCAACTCCCCCTACGTGAACATCATCGCCGTGAAGGAAGGCAACGAGAACAGCCCCGCCATCCGTGCGCTGGTGGAGGCGCTCCAGTCCGAGACTGCCCGTGATTTCATCACCACCACTTACGGCGGCGCCGTCATCCCTGCGGTCTGAGCATTACCGACTGACCCCTCTTTTGAAAAAATTTTCCTGCCGGGCGCGTTTCGTGCGAAGCCCTCGGGAACTAAACACAGGAAGGGCGCGGGGAAGAAACTTCCCCGCGCCCTTTTCTGTCATTTTTCATATGCAATGCACCGGCTTTGGAATGCCGCCATCAGGAGCGGGCCTTTGATGCGCCAATTCCTGAAGCACCTCCATCTGGCGGCAGACCCTTTCATGAACTTTCTCTTGAAGCGCCCCCATCAGGCGGCAAGCCATTTACTGAAAAAAGACCGCTCACGCGGTCTTTTTCCATGCCC
>JAEWML010000204.1 GCA_023393155.1 Bacillota bacterium | reverse complement strand
CGGGCGGATTCCGGCGGAGATGCACTCCGCCACCGCCGCGGCGGATTCCTCGCGGGGCGGGTCCATCATGGCAATCAGCCCCAAAAAGTCCAGCCCGTTTTCATCAGATAGATTCACCGCCGGGGCGTCCAGATTCCGGCAGGCAAAGGCCAGCACCCGCAGCCCCTCACGGGAAAACTGCTCGTTGGCGGCTTCAATTTTCGTCCGCTCCTCCGGCGTAAGCAGGGCGCGGTCCAGCAGCACGTCCGTTGCCCCCTTGGTGATCATCAGCAGCCCGCCGGAAAGGCTGTGGACCGTGGACATCAGCTTGCGGTCGGAGTCAAAGGGAATCTCCGTCAGACGGGGATACTTCTCCCGGACCTCCTCCTCGTCAAAGCGGAACCGCTCTCCCAGACGCACCAGCGCCGTCTCCGTGGGGTCGCCCACCTCGCCGCCCTCGTTCACCGTGGCGTCGCTGCACAGCAGGGCCGCCCGCAGCAAGGGCTCCTGCATCGCGTCGGCAAAGTCCGCGTCCTCCACCAAAATGACTTTTCCGGCGGTATAGAGCTTTTGAACGGTCATTTTATTCTGGGTCAGGGTGCCGGTTTTGTCGGAGCAGATCACCGAAACGCTTCCCAATCCCTCCACCGCCTGCAATTTGCGGATGATGGCATTCTCCCGGGCCATGGTCCGGGTGCCGAAGGAGAGCACAATGGTAACGATGGAGCTCAGCGCCTCAGGAATGGCCGCCACCGCCAGCGCCACGGCGAATAAAAACGCGTTCATCACCGGCTCATGCCGCAAAAATACGCTCACCATAAACAACAGCGCGCACAAAATCAAAATGCCCACGGAAAGCTTTTTTCCAAACTGGTCCAGGCTTTCCTGCAAGGGGGTCTTTTTCTCCCCCGCCGCCTTCAAAAGCGCCGCGATACGGCCCATCTCCGTGTCCATGGCCGTTCCGGTGACAAGAAACCGGCCCCGGCCATAGGTGATGAAGCTGCCGGAGTAAACCATGTTCTTCCGGTCGCCCAGAGGAACGTCCCCCTCAATCTCCGCCGTGTCCTTCTCCACCGGCAGGCTCTCGCCGGTGAGGGCGCTCTCGTCTGCCTTTAAAGCGGCGCACTCCAGCAGCCGCCCGTCGGCGCACACCGCGTCCCCCGCGTCCAGACACACCACGTCGCCCACCACGACTTCGCGCCCCGGAATCTCCCGAATCACGCCGCCGCGCAGCACCTTCGCTGTGGGGGCGGACATTTTTTTCAGGCTTTCCAGCGACGACGCGGCCTTCACAGTCTGAACCGTTCCCAGAATCGCGTTCATGGTGATCACCGCCAAAATGACCACCGCGCTCTCCGCGTCCTTCAGGGCGATGGACACCGCCGCCGCCGCAATCAGCACAATCACCAGAAAATCCGCGAACTGCTCCAAAAAAATCTGCGCCGTGGACTTCCGCGCCTCGGCCAAAAGCTCGTTGGGCCCGTTTTGTTTTAGCCGCAGCGCGGCTTCCTCCTCCGTCAGGCCCTCCTCGCCGCAGCGCAGATCTCGAAAAAGCTCCACCCTTGCCTTCTGCCATACTCCCCGTTTTTCCGCCATCATTCTCTTCCTTTCCTGTATCCATCGCGCAAAAAAACGAGACTTTTGCGCCAACGCCGCAGCGTTTGCTCAAAAGTCTCGCCATTTCGATCCGAAGCGGGGCAGAAATTCTACCCGACCTGACGCCAGCGGATGCACATTTCTGTGCCGGCTACTCCCTTATGATTGGACGTATCATATCCGATTTTTCGGCGGCTGTCAAGAAGTATTTCCCGAAACGCCGGTAAAAATTCTCGCAGTCCTTAAAGGCCCCGCCATTCCTCCGGCCGCAGCAGCGACAGATCCGCCGCCGCGTGGTCAATCGCCGCCAGCATGGCGGCCTTGTCGCCGTTCAGCGTCCCCCGCAGGGCCAGATAATTGCTGGCGTGGTTCATGCGGAACACGCTGCCGGGGCTGTCCAGCCCCTCCACCAGAAGACGGGTTTCCCGCAGGTCCTCCGCGGGGGTCAGCAGGCGGAAGGAGCCGTCTTGCACCCAGTCGTACAAAGGCGTGCCCGGCTCCACCATCAGCGTCAGCATCCCGATATATTCCGGATTCATGGCGTTGAAGGCGGCGGCGGTTTCCGCCGCGTGCCGCTCCAACAGCGCCGGGCCGCCAAGGCCCGTGATGGCGGTGACGGACAGGGCAATCCCGTTTCTGCGGACCTTGCGCCCCATCTCCACGATAAAGGCCGCGTCGTGGCCCTTGCGCATCAGCTCCAGCACCGCGTCGCACCCGGACTCAAGCCCCATGTAAACCATGCTTAGGCCCTTTTCCCGCAGAATCTTCAGTTCTTCATCGGAGCGAATGTTGATGCTGTCCGGCGAGGCGTAGCTGGTCACGCGGACGCACTCGGGAAAAAGCGCCCGGATCGTGTCCAGAATCGTCTCCAGCTCCCCGGCCTTGCGGACCAGCGCGTCCCCGTCCGCCAGAAAGATTTTCTCCACATGGGGGTAAAGCTGCCGGGCCTCCCGGAAATCCGCCAGGACCTCCTCCAGCGGGCGGACCGCAAAGCGCTTTTCCTTGTACATGCTGCAAAAGGCGCAGGTGTTGTGGCTGCACCCGTAAGTCACCTGAACGATGAGGCTCCGTGCCTCGGAGGGGGGGCGGTATACGCTTCCGTAGTAGTTCATTTCAAAATCTTCTCCAATGCGGCAAGTTTCAGCGAGGTACACAGCACCTCCATGGCGGCCTCCAGCTCCGAAAGCGGCGGCAGGGACGGGGCGATGCGGATGTTGCTGTCCTCCGGGTCCTTTCCATAGGGGAAGGCGGCGCCCGCCCCGGTCATGGCAACCCCCGCAGCTTTGCACAGGTCCAGCGTCCGCCGCGCCGTGCCGGGCATGGCGTTGAGGGAGACGAAGTACCCGCCCTTGGGGCTGCGCCACGAGGCAATACCCAGCGGTGCAAGCTCCCGTTCCAGCGCGTCGGTGACGCAGCGGAACTTGGGGCCGAGAACGCCCGCGTGGCGGCGCATCAGCGCCAGCGTGTTTTCCTTGTCTTTCAAATACAGCACATGGCGCTGCTGATTCACCTTGTCAAAGCTGATGGCCTGCACGTCGATCAGTTTCACCATATGCGCCATATTTGCTTCCGAACAGGCAAAGCAGGCCACGCCCGCGCCGGGCAGCGTGATTTTAGAGGTAGAGGCAAACTCAAACACCATGTCCGGGTTTCCCGCTGCGGCGCACAACGACAGTATATCCGAAAACGGCACAAACGCCCCCTCCAGCTCATGGACGCAGTAGGCATTGTCCCACATCAGCAAAAAGTCCGGCGCGGCGGGCTTCAGGGCGGCGATGCGCCCCACCGTCTCCTCCGAATAGACCACTCCGTCTGGATTGGAGTATTTGGGTACGTTCCACATGCCCTTCACCTGCGGGTCCCGCACGGCCGCTTCCACCGCGTCCATGTCCGGGCCGTCCTCTGTCATGGGGATGCTCACCAGCTCAAACCCGAAAGACTCGGTAATTTTAAAATGCCGGTCATAGCCCGGAACGGGGCAAAGCCACTTCACCGTCTCCTCCCGGCACCAGGGGCGGGGGCTGCGCAAAAGCCCGTGGGTATAGGCCTTGGAAACCGTGTCATACATGAGCTGGAGACTGGAGCTGCCCCCCGCGAACACCTGCTCCGCCCGGCAGCCCAAAATTTCCGCAAATAGGCGGCGGGCGGCGGGCAGGCCCGCCGTCTCCCCGTAGTTCCGGCAGTCGATTCCGTCGGACACATAGTCCTCCGGCCCCTTGAAAACGCCCAACAGGTCCCCGCTGACCAAATCCAATTGGGCCTTCCCCGGCTTGCCCCGGGCCATGTTCAGATTCAGCTTTCGGTCCCGGAGCTTTTCAAATTTCTCACAGACCAGCTCCTGCTCCGTCAAAAGCTCTTGCCTGTTTCTGTCGGCATACGCGGTCATATAGGCCATCCTTCCCCGGGCGAAGCGGAGCGCCGCGCCCGGTTTCTTCATATAGTTTTAATGAAATCTTATTAAATTCAGTATACCCGCTTCTCCCGTTTCTGACAATATGGATTTCGACGGTTTTTTTAAAAAAGCCGCCTGTTTCCAGGTCATTTGCGGATCGACGGCGAAGATTTTTCCGCTTTATGCGGCTTGCCGCCCTCTCTTGCACTTTTTTCGCCGCTGTGGTATCTTAGCGGTATGGAAGCTTATACGCTGATTCGCTCCCGCCGTAAAACGCTGGCGCTGGAAATTACAAAGGACTGCAAGCTGCTGGTGCGCGCACCCCTGCGGTGCTCTGAGGAAGCCATCCGGGCCTTTGTGGCGCGGAATGAGCGCTGGATTGCCCGCAGCGCGGACAAGGTGCGCCAAAGAGCCGCCGAAGCAGGCCCGCCCCCCACGGAGGAGGAAGTTGCGGCGCTGAAGGCGCTGGCCCGCAACCTCCTGCCGGAGAAGGTTGCGCGGTATGCCGCCGCCATGGGTCTTTCCCCCACCGGAATTAAAATCACCTCCGCGCAAAAGCGGTACGGAAGTTGCAGCGCAAAAAACAGCCTGTGCTTTTCCTGCTACCTGATGCGCTCGCCCGACGAGGCCATTGACGCGGTGGTGGTTCACGAGCTGGCCCACATCCGCCACAAGAACCACGGTCCCCAGTTTTACGCGCTGGTGGAGCGGTACCTTCCGGACTACCGGGCGCGGAAAAAGCTGCTGAAATAGCGCAAAGGGCAGAAGGCATAGCCTCCCGCCCTTCGCCGTATGTTTTCTTATCCCCGGCGCGCCCGCTCATAGAGCGGCTCGCCTTGCCGGAAGCTCTGCGGCAGATAAGTAACAGAAGAAATCCGCTTACCCGACACCCCGTATTTCGGATGATAGCCGAACAGGTTCTCATACTCCAAAAGGTCGTCCCTCTCCTTTGCCATGGCCCACAGCAGAGCGGCGGCCGCCCGCGCGTCGTCCACGGCCCGGTGGCTGTTTTGCACCGCGTCCTCCAGCCCATAGGCGGCGATGGCGTCCTTCAGCTTGTGGGGATAGTCCCTCCGGTCCTTATAAACCGTGAGCGCGTCCAGAAATTTCAGATTTCTGAGACAGGACGCCCGGCCTTGCTCCTGAAGGAAGTAGTAAATAAAATTCAAGTCGAACTGGGCGTTGTAGGCAACCAGCAGCGTATTCTCCCGGGTGAGAAGCCTGCTGAATTCCTCCGCCGCGTCCGCCTTTTCCACGCCGTCCCGTTCAAGCTGCTCCGCCGTGATGCCGGTCAGCGATGTAATAAAGGGCGGCAGGGTCTTCCCCGCCGAAAGGCGCACCAGCGCGTTGAAGCTGCCGTCCTCCACCCCGTTTGTCACGCTGACGGCCCCGATTTCGATAATCTGCTCTTCCGCAGGGTCAATGCCCGTTGTCTCCGTGTCAAACAGAACCAGATGGGCAAACCGGTCCTCCAGTGCGCTGTGTATTCCCATAAATGCTCTCCGTCTCTAACCTGTGCCGCTGCGTCAGGCTTCTTCTTTTTATAAGTTTGCCGACCAATGTGCAAAATTTCCGCAAATTTGTCGATACTAAAAGTGCTTGTTTTTCAGCATTATAGCTTTTTCCCGGAAAAAAGGCAATCCCCGGCCCGATTTTTGCCGAACCCGGCACGGACCAAATGCAGGTCCGCTTTCGGAAAATTGACACTTGACTTTTCGCAGAATTGTGCTATTGTACTTCTGTATTAAATATATGATACAATTTTTTGATTTACTCTTGACATTCTCAGCGGCTCGTCCTATACTAACTGCACTAGTACAGTTAGTACAGCGAGCGCCCGCCGCCTCTCCCCTTGGCGCACTTTTCGTCGGGCGTTTAAAACCTTCCATAAATTGAAGCGTTTTGCCTGCTTTTCTCGTTTTATGGAATATACCGCGGGACGCAGAAGAGGTCCCGCGTGCCAAATACGCTCTTCCGCGTTGGAAAGGATGGTTTCCCTTATGAAAGTCCTGATTACCTCAGATTGGTACGCCCCCACCGTCAACGGTGTGGTGACCTCGGTATTGAATCTTCAGCGCGAGCTGGTGGCCCAGGGCCACGAGGTTCGTGTGCTGACCTTATCCCAGTCCCGCCACACGCTGGTGCGGGACGGCGTGACCTATGTGGGCGCCATGAGCGCCGGGGTCATCTATCCCGGCGCGCGGCTGCGCACGGCCCTTGCCACCCGGCAGGTCCAGTCCCTGATTCGCTGGCGGCCCGACGTGATTCACACCCAGTGTGAATTTTCCACCTTCCTGCTGGCCCGGAAAATCAGCGACCGCACCGGCGCACCCATCGTCCATACCTATCACACGGTTTATGAGGACTACACCCACTACTTTTCTCCCAGCCGCGCCTGGGGCAGGCGCATGGTTGCCTTTTTCTCCCGGCACGTAGTTACGCAGACCGCCTGCGTCATCGTCCCCACGGAGAAGGTGCGCGGTCTTTTGAAGAACTACGGCGTCCGCAAACCGGTATATGTGATTCCCTCCGGCATTGATCTGCGCCGGTTTTCCGGTCCCGCCGACAAGGAGCATCTTTCCCGCATGAAAGAGGAGCTGGGCATTCCCTCCGGCAATTTTGTGCTGACCTATGTGGGCCGCCTCGCCAAGGAAAAGAATGTGGATGAACTGCTTGGCAGTCTTGCAAGGCTGGAGCGGAAGGACGTTACCCTCCTCGTGGTGGGCGACGGCCCCTACCGCCAGACGCTGGAGGATGCGGTCCGGGAGCTAAGCCTGACTGACCGGGTGATTTTCACGGGGATGGTAAAGCCCGACCGGGTGTCGGATTACTACCGTCTGGGAGATTTGTTTGTCAGCGCCTCCACCAGTGAGACGCAGGGCCTTACCTATATCGAGGCGCTGGCCTCCGGGCTTCCCGCCCTGTGCAGGAAGGACGCGTGTCTGGACGGCGTGATTGAGGAGGGCGTGAACGGCTGGCAGTTTGAAAACAGCGCGGAATTTCTCGTCCGCCTCCAGGAATTTCTGGCGGACGAAGGGCTTCGCGCCTCCATGCGGGCCGCCGCTTCGGAGCACATCCGTAAAACATTTTCGGCGGAGCGTTTTGCCCGCCGCGCGGCGGAGGTATATGCCGCCGCCAGAGAGGATGCGCTGTGGGAAACCACCGCGTAAGTATGGCTTTCTTTAGTGCAGCAGCCGCGCGGGTCTGAGAAGCGCTCCTTTGAGCCGTTCTCAGGCCCGCGCTTTTTGCGCTTTGCAGGGCACGGCGGCGGATGATTCCGTCACAACCGTTTTGTTATTTTAAACTTCTTTAATTGTGCAAAGAAGGCCGCACTTTTTGCATGGATTTTAGCACATTCTCCAGTGTAATTACGGGGAATCTGCTGATATAATAAAGCAAGCAAATTCGGAAGGGGGCACACCCGATGCAGTTTTGGAAAATGAACGGCGCGGGCAACGATTTTATTGTCCTGAACAATCTGGAGGAGCGTCTGCCAACGGAGGCGTTTTCAGAGCTGGCGAGGACGCTGTGCGAGCGGCATCTGTCCATCGGGGCGGACGGCCTGATGGTGGTGGACGCGCCCACGCAGGGCGGAGACTACAAAATGCTGTTTTACAACGCCGACGGGTCGGTGGGCGAAATGTGCGGAAACGGCGCAAGATGCATCTGCCGGTACGGCTATGAAACCGGTCTTGCCGGGGAAACCCAGACCGTGGAAACCATGGCGGGCATTGTCACCGGCAAGCGCATCGACAAGCGGCGCTACCGCATCCGCCTGAACGACCCCTCCGCCGTCCAGTTGGAGCACCCCATTGAGGTGGACGGCGTGCGGTATTCCTGCGCCTATGTAGAGCTGGGGAACCCGGGCCTGCCTCACGCGGTGGTCCCCTACCGGGGGCTGCGGGACGCGGAGGAAAGCGAGCTGCGGGAACTGGGCCGCGCCATGCGGCATCATCCTTCCTTCCCCAAGGGCGCCAACGTGAATTTCTACGAGCTTACCGGCGAGGACGCGGTTTATGAGCGGACCTTCGAGCGGGGCGTGGAGGACTTTACTTATGCCTGCGGCACGGGAACCGGCTCCGTGGCGGCTGTTCTGACCTTGCAGGGCAAGGTTTCCGGCTTCGGCGTCCGGGTGGATATGACCGGAGGGCAGCTCATCGTGGACGTGGAGCGGGAGGGCTCCGGCATTCGGTCCCTGTATCTGACGGGACCCACCAACATTGTTTGCAAGGGCGAAATCACCGATGAGGAGCTTCGCCCCGCAAAATAAAAGCAACCCGTTTTAAATTCCCCCATTGTGTGTGAAAGAGAGGATTGAATTTATGAGCAAGAAAAGCTCCCTGTGGAGCAGCTACGGCCTTTTGATCTGCATGGTATGCGGCATCGTGCTGGGCTGCGCCGTGGGCGCCCTGTTCCCCAACGTGAAGGACGCAAACGGCGACGTGATTGGCCCGGGCGCATCCATCCTGAAGCCCTTGGGCCAGATTTTCATTAACCTGATGTTCTGCATTGTGGTTCCCCTGGTGTTCGCGTCCATCTCCGGCGCCGTGGCCAACATGAAAAGCGCCAGGCGGGCCGGCAAAATTATGGGCACCACCATCGCCGCCTTTGTGATTACGGGGGCCATCGCCGCAGTCATCATGATTGTGCTGATGAAGCTGATTCCCCCCGTGCTGGTGCCCTGGCAGGATATTGCCGCCGGGACGGTGGATGAGCAGAAGAGCGTGGCGGAGCTGATTGTCAGCTTCCTCACGGCGGAGGACTTTGTGGGCCTGTTGAGCCGACGGGCCATGCTGCCGTTGATTGTGTTTTCTATCATCTTCGGCTTCGGCGTGAATATGAACGGCGGGCCGGACTGCCTTGTGGGCAAGTTTCTGGAGGATCTGTCCAACTGCATGATGAAGGTGGTCAAGATCATCACCTACTACGCACCCATCGCGTTTTTCGGTTTTTTTGCCGATCTGGTGGCAACCTATGGCTCCGGAATCGCTCAGGACTATGGCCGCGCGCTGTTGGTGTACTATCCCCTCTGCTTCATCTATGTGTTCACCGCCTTCCCCCTGTTTGCCCGCTTCGGCGGCGGCAAGGGCGCTGTGAAGGTGATGCTGCGGCATATTCTCCGTCCCGCCGTTACCAGCCTTGGCACCTGCTCCTCCGTGGCCACCATTCCCACCAACATGGAAGTGGCGGAGGAAACCGGCATTCCCAAGGATGTCAGTGAAATTGTGGTGCCTCTGGGCGCTACCATGCATATGGACGGCTCCTGCTTCTCCTGCGTGCTGAAAATTGCGTTCCTGTTTGGCGTATTTGGCCTTCCGTTTGACGGAGTGGGCACCTTCTTAAAAATTATTTTGGTGGCAGTGTTCTCCTCCGTGGGTATGAGCGGCATTCCCGGCGGCGGCTACATCGGCGAATTCATCATGTGCTCCGTCTTCTTCCCCACCCAGTTGGAGCTGGCCTATCCCATCGCCATCACCATCGGCAATCTGGTGGATCCCCCCGCCACCATGATCAACTCCGCCGGAGACTATGTAATCAGCTACGTGGTGGCCCGCTTTGTGGACGGCAAGGATTGGCTGCAAAAGGCGATTGCCTCCAGAAAGGCCAACTGAGAAAACCTGCCTCCGGCTTTTCGGCATACTGTGCAGTCTGCCCCTCATTGCGGCACAAACGATCGTTTCATAAAAAAAACCGGCGCGGCCTAATGCAGTCCTCCAATAAGGATGTTTACAAAAAACATAATTGTTTAGCACACAGCAGAACGATTACCGATGAATTGTAAATAATCTTTATTGGAGGATTTGCTTTATGGCAAAGTTTGAATTTGAG
>JAEWML010000151.1 GCA_023393155.1 Bacillota bacterium | reverse complement strand
GGTTCGTAAGAGAGAGCACTACGAGAGCCCCAGCGTCAAGCGCCGCAAGAAGTCTGAGGCAGCTCGGAAGAACAAGAACAAGCGCTTCTATTGATTTTCGTTTTGATAAAAGGCGCCGTGGAGGGTTCCACGGCGCTTTTTTGACGACTTGAAGTGCAAGCCTTCAAGCGGCGCGCAAGAACCACACCCATAGGTGACCGTTGCTTGGGGAACAGATATTTTGGACAAGCGGCGGGTGTGGGGAAGAGCCGCTTGTTTTGAAGTACCGGATGGGGACGAAAGCGGAAAAGCCAGTGGTGCGCGCTTTGACAAGGGCTTATTTCCCAAACAGCTTTCCCAAAAGGTCGCTGACCTCGGGATACTGGAAAAACGCCGCCTGAGCGCCTAAGTTCTGGCCGATGCGCAGCTTTTGCAGCAGAGTGTCCCCGTCGTCAAACAATATAAAATGGGTTTCACCATGGCAGGCGTAGGTAAAGTACCGGGCGCACAGGTCCGGGGAGAAATACACGGACGGCTGCTCCCGCTCCATCAGCTCCGCCAGCTCCTCCCGCCGCAGGGGGCGTCCCTCTCCGGAGGGACAGGGAAGAGGGAAGTCCATCATCAGCCGCTCCAGATCCAGCGCCAGCCGCCCCGTGCCCCGGGCGGAAGCAGCCTCCCGCAGCCGCTGGGTCAGGTTGCCGCCGGACAGGGCGGTGCAGACCGGGACAATCGCCGTGGGTGCGGCGGAGGCATAGGACTCCGGCACATAGAGCGTCAGCCGGTTTTTTTGGAAAAGCTTTCCCATGGCTCCCGCCATCAGCAGCAGGTCGCCTCTGGGATGGGGCGCCTCGAAATCCAGCACCACGCCGCCATAGTTGCGACGGGAGCACTCCCGCGCGGCGGCGGCGGCCAGTTTTTCCGGCTCCTCCACCGTGGGCGCGTCGTGGTCGCTGAGGCCCAGCAGCCCGCCCTTGGTCTGTACCAGCAGGTTCTGGCGCAGCAGGGCGGACTCCGGTCCTATGCGATAAGCCATATGGACAAAGTGACGGGTGAAGCGGGACGCCTCCCGAAGCTGCTGCGGTGTGACGGCAAGATAGACCTGCAAGCCAAGACCCCCCTTGTGTGCTTTGAAAAAAATTGGTATACTAATCATATTGAAAGATCAATTCGTAAAATGCTATGAAGGGGGAAGACTGAATATGCCTTTTTCCCTGGTGCCGGACAGACTGTTTCACCGCTATGACGAGGTGACGCCGGATTTGCTGCGGGAGCTGGGAGTAGAGTTGTTGCTGAGCGATTTGGATTTTACGCTGGCGGCAAAAAAAACCCGCCGCCCCGATGGTGCGCTCAAAGACTATATCGCCGGACTGAAAGACGCAGGCATCGGGTTTGTCATTGTCTCCAACAACCGCTCCGGAAGCCGGGTGACGGAATTTTGCGACGAGCTGGGCGTGCCCTATCAGGGCAGTGCGGGAAAGCCGTCTCCCCGGGGAATTCTGGCCGCCGTGGAGAAAGCGGGGGGCAGGTTGGCCCATACCGCCATGCTGGGCGACAAGCTTTTGACCGATTGTCTGGCCGCCAAGCGGGCGGGGGTTCTGGCGCTGACGGTGGAGCCTGTGGGCGGGGCCGTGACGCTCTGGCAGAAGGTGCTTCACGCACTTCAGGCTCCCTTTAAGGCCGTTTGCCGCCGCAAATTGCGGGAAATTGATAAAAAATCCTTCTGAATTTCCCCGAATCAGCGGGAAAACCCTTGCATTCATCCCGTATCTGGGGTAAGATATCCTAGGTTATTTTGTAAATTTGGAAAGCAGAGAAAATGTCCTCCTGACGGGTCGTTTTCTCGTAGATTTGTAAGGAGGAAAAACTATGCCTACGATTACTGCCGGTGATTTCCGCAACGGAGTCACCTTCGAAATGGACGGCAAGATCATGACCGTGGTGGAGTTTCAGCACGTCAAGCCCGGAAAGGGCGCGGCGTTTGTGCGCACCAAGATGAGAAACGTGGTGACCGGCGGCGTCACCGAGACTTCCTTCAACCCCACCGCCAAGTTTGAACAGGCGTTTGTGGAGCGCAAGGATGCGGAGTACAGCTATCAGGACGGCGACCTGTACTACTTCATGGACCCCGAAACCTATGACACGGTTCCCCTCAACCGGGACGTGCTGGGCGACGGCTTCCGCTTTGTGAAGGAGAACACCGTGTGCAAGCTGCTGAGCTATAAGGGCAGCGTCTTTTCCGTGGAGGTCCCCAACTTTATGGATCTGGTGGTCACCGAGACGGAGCCGGGCCTGAAGGGCGACACCGCCACCAACGTGACCAAGCCCGCCACGGTGGAAACCGGCGCGGAGATCAAGGTGCCCCTGTTCATCAGCACCGGAGACAAAATTAGCATCGACACCCGGACCGGCGAGTATCTCTCCCGCAGCAAGGACTAAACGGGAGCGCGCCTGAATCAAGAGGAGGATTCCTCTATACAACAAACAACGAAGCAGGAAGAAAGGAGCGTGTACACGATGGAAATTACAGAGAGAGTCGCTTATTTGAAGGGACTGGCCGAGGGCCTGGGCCTGGACACCGAATCCAAGGAGGGCAAGCTGATCTCCATGATCATCGATATTCTGGACGATGTGGCCTTGGAGCTTCAGGACCATCAGGACCAGATTATCGAAATCTCCGAGGGGCTGGACGCTGTCAGCGACGACCTGGAGGACGTGGAGGAGATTGTCTACGAGGACGACGACGCGTTCGAGGATGACGAGGACGACGACGATTCCGAGGACTGCTACGCCACCACCTGCCCCACCTGTGAGGAGACGGTCTACTTTGACGAGTCCATTCTGGAGGATGGCGAAGTGGTCTGCCCCAACTGCGGGGAGAAGCTGGAATTTGACCTCACCGACATCGAGGATTGCGACTGCGGAGAAGATCACGAGGACTGAGCGGTTTCAAAAGCGTAAAAGCGGCGGCTCCTGATGGAGCCGCCGCTTTTTTACGCTTATCGCTTGTCTCCGGGGCGGAACAGCAGCGCCATCAGCGTGGCGAAGATGACAGCCGCGGCAATCCCGCCCGCCGTGGCGGTGAGCCCGCCGGTAAACACACCCAGCCAGCCCTGCTCCGCCACCGCTTTTTCCACACCTTTGGCCAAAGAGAAGCCAAAGCCGGTAAGGGGCACGGAGGCCCCGGCCCCGCCCCAGTCGGCAATGGGCTTATAAACGCCCACCGCCCCCAGCAGCACGCCCGCCACCACATAGCCGGTGAGAATGCGGGCGGGGGTAAGCTTGGTTTTGTCAATGAGAATTTGCCCGACGGCGCAGAGAATGCCGCCGCAGATGAATGCTTTCAGATAGTCCATAAGAACCTCCAAACCGAGTTTTTCTCTCCCAGCTTTTCCATGTTTGGCCGAATTATGCAGAAGACGGGCGGCGGGAAAAAAGACCCGTCTAGCGCTCCGTGCAAATGCACACCGCGTGGCACACGCCGGGAATGGACTCCCCTTGAAAGCTGGAGGTGGGGGAGAGCAGCGCCCCGGTGGGGGCAAAGAGAATTCGCCGCCATTTTCCGGCCCGCAACCCCGGCAGAAGATACCCGCACAGCACCGCCGCCGAGCAGCCGCAGCCGGAGGCTCCGGCGTGCATGTCCTGCTTTTCCCGGTCATAGAGCAGCATGCCGCAGTCCAGATAGTTTTTGCTCATATCCACGCCGTCCCTCTGGAAGAAGCCCCGCACGATGCTGTGGCCCAGCTCTCCCAAATCACCGGTTAGGATCAGGTCAAAATCAGAGGGCTTTGTCTTCGTATCCTTAAAAAAGGCGGAGATGGTGTCGTAGGCCGCGGGGGCCATGGCAGCGCCCATGTTATTCACATCGGTCACGCCCTTGTCCACAATTTTGCCGCAGGTGACATGGGTGACAAAGGGACCCTCTCCCTCCCCGCCCAGAATGCAGCAGCCGGCCGCGGTGGCGGTCCACTGGGCGGTTGGGGAACGTTGATTGCCATAGGGAACCGGCATACGATACTGCCTCTCCGCCGTGCAGAAATGGGAGGAGGTGACGGCAGCGGCCCGCCCGGCAAAGCCGCCGTCGATGCTCATGGCCGCCATGGCCAGGGATTCCCCCATGGTGGAGCAGGCGCCGTACAGCCCGAAAAAGGGAATTTCAAACTCCCGCAGGCCGAAGGAGGTGCCGATGCACTGATTTAAGAGATCACCGGCAAAAATATAATCCAAATCGCCTGCGTGCAGCTTTGCCTTGTCCAGCGCCGTCTGCACCGTTTTTTGCTGCATGCGGGACTCTGCCTTTTCCCAGGTTTTTTCACCCAGGAACGAGTCCTCGCACAGCTCGTCGAAGCAGGCCGCCAGCGGACCCTGCTTTTCCAGCTTTCCGCCGGTGGCGGCAAAGGAGAGAATGGACGGGGGAGAGTCCAGCCGGACGGTCCGCCGTCCAACGCGTTTTTTGCTCATAAAAAACACCGCCTTGTGATGATTTTCCATAGGTTGCCCCACTTGGAGAAAAATTATAGCAAACACATTAAAAGGCAGCGTCCGTTCCGGACCGATGGAGTGGGACGAAGGCGCGACGCCAAAAAACTTCGCAAAAACGCCGTCGGGAGAGCTTCTCCCGACGGCAAAGCCGCGTGTTAAAGGTTTGGACGCATCAGAACAGGGAAGAAATGGTTTCACTCAGCCGGCAGAGCAAAATCGGCAGCAGGCAGGCGGGGGTCATATTCATGACCTTGATTTTGGTGATGCCCAGCATATTCAGCGACAGGGCGATAATCAGCAACGACCCCGCGCAGGTCATCTCCGCGATGACCGCGTCTCCAAGCAGAGGGGAAATCAGGGCCGCCAGCGCGGCGATGCTGCCTTGGAAGAGAAAGACGGTTATGGCGGAAAACGCCACGCCCACGCCCAGAGAGGAGGCAAAAATGACGGCGCTGATGCCGTCCAGCAGCGCTTTTGCAAACAAGGTGGAATGGTCGCCCGTCAGCCCGTCTTGCAGCGCGCCCACAATCGACATGGCCCCCACGCAGAACAAAAGGCTTGCGGTGACGAAGCCCTCCGACACAGAGAAAGTTCCGCCCGGAAGCAGACGCTCCGTCTTTTTCTGCACCCAGTCGCCAAGAGACCGCATCCGCCGGTCCAAATCCAGCAGCTCCCCAAGCAGCGCGCCAAGGACCATGGAGAGAATGGAAATCAGCATGTTCTGCCCCTTCAGGGACCCGCTCACCCCGATATAGAGCACGCACAGGGCCACGCTTTTCATAACCGTATCCTGAAGCCGCTGTCCCAGTGCGCCGCCCTCGGCCATGGGCAGGTGCTTGGCAATCCGTGCCAGGCTCAGCCCGGCCACGGAACCGGCCAGAATGGCCAGCGCGTTGACCATCGTTCCGATCAGCATACCACCCCCTCCGTTTCCTTCAGAAGGCTGCGCACCACCGCGCTGCCCAGCAGCAGTCCTGCGGTGGCCGGGACCCACGGGTTGCTGGCGGGAACGCTGCGCCGTCCCGGCGGGGGCGCTTCCAACTGCCGGACGGAGGAAACAGGCTCCTCGGGGCTGAACACCACCGGCAGATGACGGATGCCCCGGTTTTTCAGCTCCCGGCGCATCACGCGGGCCAGAGGACAGCCAAAGGTTTTGGAAATGTCCTCAATTCGCAGCAGGGAAGGGTCCAGCTTGTTTCCGGTGCCCAGAGCCGCGATGAGAGGAATGTGCAGACGCAGGGCGGTTTCCGCCAGATCCAGCTTGCAGGACACAAGGTCGATGGCGTCCGCGATGTAATCGTACCGGCAGCCCTCGGGGAAAAACCGGTCCCGGTTTTCGGCATTGTACAAAGCGTGGACGGGGTGAAGCTTCAGCCCGGGGTTGATATCCAGCAGGCGTTCGGCCATGGCCTCCGCCTTGGGGCGGCCCACGGTGGAATGGAGGGCCTCTAACTGGCGGTTCAGGTTGGTGAGGGAGACTGCGTCGCCGTCTACCAGCGTCAGCTCGCCCACGCCGGAGCGGGCCAGACACTCCGCGGCATAGCTACCCACCCCTCCAAGGCCCAGCAAAAGCACGTGGGCGCGGGCAAGACGCGCCTGCCCGTCCCGGCCCCAGAGCATTTCGTTGCGCAGAAATTGATGTTCCATAGCGTTTTCCTCTTATCTGTCTAAGCGTTCTTTTTTAGAAAAACACGGGCCGGCGAAAGCCGGCCCGTGTTTCACGATGCAATTCAGCTCGCGGACACGTATTTGACGCCGCCGGCGGCCTCGCCGGAGTACCCGGCGATGACACCGTCGTACCATGTGCCAAAATCCTGATTCCGCAGGGTGCTGTCCGCCTGTACCTGCCAGTAGGGGAGGTTCTCGCTCACAAAGTACATGATGTGATAGCCGTAATCGGTTTCCACCACCCCGGTGTCTCCGGCCTTACGGCTGGAATCAAAGCACCAGTCGTTGAAGGTGGGCACCATCTGGCCCTGATAAACCTGCTCGTACAAACCGCCGTTGGCCTGAGAGCCGCCGTCCACGGAGTTTTCCTTGGCAAGCTGGGCAAAGGAATCCTCGGTGGCCGCGCCCGCTTTCCACTGTGCCAGAAGGTCCTCAGCTTTTGCCTTGGCCTCTTCCTTCAGCTTGGCCTGCTCTTCGTCATAGCCGTCCTCGCCCTGAGCAATCTTACCGGCTTCGGGCTGGAGGAGGATATGGCGCACGTTTACGGTCTTATAGTCCTGCCGATAGCGCTTGCCGAAGGACACCACGTAATAGGCGGCGTTGTCCTCGTCGGCCAGAACGGCGGAGTCCCCGGCCTGGCGACCGCTATCAAACAGCCAATCCATCAGCACGCCGGAGGAATAGGAACCGGCTTCGCCGTTGGTATAGGACATCTTGTCGTTGTCCTTCGCCAGATCGGACAGGCCCTTTCCGGACTTGAAGCCGGCGTACAGCTCGTCGGCGGACTGCTTGGCCGCTTTCAGCGCGGCGGCGCTCTCCTCCTCGGTGGGGTCCACGCTGTTACCGTCGGCGTCTGTGGTGGCCTCGGCGGCGCCGCTGATGCGGACGCTCTGGTAGTCCACCACGTCATAGGTATTCCGGCTGGCGGCGTATTCGGCCTCCAGCTCCTCGTCCGTATAGGTCAGGCTGTCGTTATGGCTCTGGGAAAAGTCGCTGGCCAGAATCACACGCTTCATTTCGGCTTCATAGACACTGCGGCTCATGGTCGAGCCGTAAATCTGCCGGAGATATTTGACGACGCTCAGATTGGAGGCGGTGGCAGTGGAGGTAAGAGATTCTTCGTTTGCGTCGAACTGGGCCTGCATGGCGTCGTTCCAGACATAGCCCTCTTCCTCCGCCGCATCGTTCAGTGCGTAAATGGCGGACATCTGGTCAATGGCCTGACCGACGAAATAGTCAAACCAGGTCTGCGTCTCGTCGCCGGGATAGGGCTGAGAGCGCAGGTCCTTGCTGGTGTCCAGTCCCATATAGGAAATATACGCGCTGTTCTGCTGGACAAAGTTTTGATAGATATTTACGAAATAGTAGTTTAGCTGGGGTACCTTCACGTCTGCCAGCACGGTCTTTTCCGCGGAGGAAGAGCCGCTGGCGGCAGGGTCCTCCGCCGAGGTAAGCTGGGTATACAGCGTGGCGGCGGTGGCGTTTTTCTGGATGATGTTGGATTTCCATACCAGTACGGCCACCACCAGAAGGGCGAACAGGATGGCAATGACGGCGTACATAATATTGCTGCGCCGGGCCTCCTTCTGCTGCTGCGCCTCCCGCGCGGTTCTGGAATGCTTATCGTTTGCGCTCATTTTCGTTTCAGTCCTCTCAAAATCTTAAGTGAAGATGCGGAGAATCCCGCGAATACACACCGACATATTATATAGGATAAACTGTGAAACTGCAAGTATAATTTCACGGACGCGGACGCCGGGAAATTTGCCGTCTGTCGGATTTCTCCAGCATAGTCGGCGGGGCTGAAAGGAACCTGAAAAAAAGCCCCGCCGAAAATCCCGTTTATGGTTGGAGAATAAATAGGCGGTTGAACAGAAACGAAATAAAGCAATCGGCAGCAGAAGCGCAGCCGATGGATCTATTTTACAAGGGACATGAGGCCGCCCAACAGCGCTTGTACAGGTTTTTCTAAAGAGATGAGAAATTTGCCGTTTGTTACTCCCATTAGCTGCTTTTCAAGGGTTCCAAGATCATTCGTATAAGCGATACCGCCCTGCTAATTTCAAGTTCAGCAGGGCGGTATTTTTAGATGTAAATAAATTCAACCGTTGCCGGTTTATCGGTCATGGTTTGGCTGCAATGCTAAACCATGCGGATTTTCGTATATACTCTTATTAAAGGAGCGCTAAAACCGGCGGCGCTTTCAAGGCGCACTTATCCCGCGGACCCGGCGGCGCGCAGCGCGGCCACCTCGTCGCCCACCTGCAAAATATCGGGAATGCTGAGCTCCAGTATCAGCTCGTCCTGCCCGGGGGCGCGGACCACGCGCCGGATGTAGGGGGAGCGGGTCATAAGCTGACTCTGCACGCCCACAGTCTCCTCCTCCACCGTTTCCACCGACAACACCTCGTCCACCATCAGGCCAAGACTGGTGTCGCCGCTGAGGACCAGCACCATCTCGTGAAATTCCCGGATGCGGAAAATCTCCTTGGCTTCCTCCAGCACGGAGAGAACCTTTGGCATATAATTGCCCCGGACCTCGGCCAGAGTGGCCTGCTTGCAGTTGTCCACGGCTTCGCGGCTCCCGGCCGCGTCGCACTGCTCCACCCGCTGGGCCGTTTCGTGGAGCCGACGGTGAGGCTCCTCCATCCGGGAGAGGTGGGAGGAGAGCTCCATGCTGTCGGTTTTAAAGCTGTCGTACCATTTGCCAAGCTTGCACTTGTGTGGGTCCGTGGCCATAGAAAAGGGTTCGCCGGTTTCAATGGAGCGCTCCAGTGCGGAAACCCAGTTAATGTGATCCTGCTTGCGCGCGTCCAGCATGGCGGTGAAGGCCGCAAATTCCTCCTGAAGGGATTGCAGCTTCAAAGCCGCCCGCAGGTTGAACAGGGTAATGCTGCTGCCCCGGAGGGGAAAAATCCCGGAGATATAGGGCGGCGCGTCCGGCACGGGGGTGTATTTCGGAAGCTCCATGATGGTGGAGACATAGCGGCTGTCCGCGCAGTACAGTCCTCCGTTCAGACGGAACAGGATGGAGGGGCTTTGCACGCTGTCTTCCGTTTGATAAATGCTCATGGCAAAGAGTTCCTTTCTTATTAATATAATGAAGGGCCGTGCTCTTTAAAAAATCACGGTGGAAAGCGCGCCCCAAAACAGGCGCAGGGGGCGCCAACTATTTACTCGTGGATATTGTATCACAAATTTTTTCCAATGCAAACCAAGAATCGCACGGGGCAAAAGATCTGCCGGCTTTTGACCCGTCAAACTTGACAAAATGAGGCCGCGCGGTTATACTAAGCTGGATTTATAAATAGGAAAGCTGCGATGATGAAAAGCAGTACCCGCGGACGGATGCAAAGAGAGGGGACGGACGGTGCAAGTCCCCGTGAAGTTGGCGGAGAAGTCGTTTCGGAGCATTGGCCTGAACAGGAAAGTAGGGCCAACGGGACCTCCCGTTACAGGGGCGGGCGCAAAGCGCCGGGAGAGTGCGGGAAATTCCCGAATTCAGGTGGTACCGCGGACTTTTGTTCGCCCTGAGCCGACAGGCTCGGGGCGATTTTTATTTGGAGGGGCATATGGAGAGATTTTTATTCGACACAACCCAGGGTGCGGTGCTGGAGGCTGCGGAGGAAGCGGCGCTGATGGATTGGGTCCGGGTGCGGAGCAACGCGACGCGGGCCAGCGTTCCGGTTGGGGTGATGGCAGTGTGCTTCACGGTATATTCTCTTGTGCAGAGAAACTGGGAGGCGGCGCTGTTTACGGTTTTGCTGGCGCTGATCATCATAGGATTTTTCTGGCTTCCCATGCAGCGGGGCAGGCGGTTTCGGATGGGAGTCCGGGAGGCGCGGGCCCGGTGGCTGGATTTGACCGATGCGGTGCGGGCGCGGCCCATGCGCTTTGTATTTGAGGGGGACGACTGCCGGATGCTGGACGGAAAGGGCGAGGAAATTCGCCTGTGGAAAAACATCCGCATGGGCGAAGTCCGGGAGAGCGACCTGATTTTTTGGATTCCGGCGGAGGACACCTCCGTTCTGCTGCACAAAAGCGCCATGGCCGAGGGGTCGGAAGAGGCGTTTCGCCAGTGGCTGAAGGCCCGCAGCAAGCGCTATCGCGTTTACCGCGTGACGGAGCGCCTGCGCCGGAGTATGGAGCGTGAATAAGGCGCCCGGGGTATGCGTGCGTCCCGCTGTTTGAGGTAGCCTGTATTTGTATAGAATTCTGATATCTGAGTATGAGGAGAGCAAGCCATGAAAAAAGAACTGCCGAAGGTATATGAGCCGCAGCAGGTGGAGTCCCGCATCTACGAGAGCTGGATGGAGGGCCGCTGCTTTACGGCGGAGCCGGACCCTGAAAAGGAGCCGTTTTCCATTGTGATGCCGCCCCCCAACGTGACGGGCCAGCTCCACATGGGCCACGCGCTGGACGCGACCCTTCAGGACATCCTGACCCGCTTCAAGCGGATGCAGGGATACTCCGCCCTGTGGATTCCCGGCGTGGACCACGCGGGCATCGCCACCCAGATCAAGGTGGAAGAGGAGCTGCGGGAAAAGGAGGGCAAGACCCGGTACGACCTTGGCCGCGAGAAGTTTTTGGAGCGGGTCTGGGCCTGGAAAGAGAAGTACGGCGACCGCATCGTGGAGCAGCAGAAGAAGATGGGCGTTTCCTGCGACTGGGACCGCT